>DRSQ01000225.1 GCA_011372505.1 Chlorobaculum parvum
GACAGTTGACAGTTGACAGTTGACAGTTGACAGTTGACAAAGAAAGGACCTTATGAGCGTTGATCCAACAGAGCATCAAAAAACTCTTTCGGCCAACTAACCCGCCCAACAACCATTGCCCCAACCTTAGCCCAAGCTAATTTCCTCAATTATTAACTGTCAACTATCCCCCGCCTTTCATCTCTCCCCCTCGCTGCTTATATTTAATGTCTTTTTTGCATGCCGTTTAAAAACTTTTAAAACCACAGGGAATACCATGACTGAACAAAGGCAGAAAATTCGTGAGGCCGTTGAGTTTATCAGAAAAAAGACCACTGCGGAATATCCGGTGGGCATCGTGCTCGGTACCGGCCTGGGCGGCCTTGTCAAGGAGATTGAAATCGATTTTTCGCTCGATTATGCCGATATTCCCTACTTCCCGATTTCGACGGTTGAAACCCATAGCGGCAAGCTGATTTTCGGTACCCTCGCCGGCAAAAAGGTAGTTGCCATGCAGGGCCGCTTCCACTTCTACGAAGGATACTCGATGACGCAGATCGTCTTCCCGATCAGGGTGATGAAAGCGCTCGGCATGAAAACCCTCGGCATCACCAACGCCTGCGGAGGCATGAACCCCGGCTACAGCAAGGGCGACATCATGCTCATCGACGACCACATCAACCTGCTTGGCGGCAACCCGCTCATCGGCCCGAACGATCCCGACATGGGCCCCCGCTTCCCCGACATGTGTGCCCCCTACTCGCCGCGAATTCTCGACATCGCCGAGAAAGTGGCGCTCGAAAACAGCATCAAGGTGCAGCGCGGCGTCTATGTCGCCGTCACCGGCCCCTGCCTTGAAACCCGCGCCGAGTATCGTATGCTGCGCACCATCGGCGCTGACGTAGTCGGCATGTCCACCGTGCCGGAGGTGATCGCCGCCGTGCACCAGGGCACCGAGGTGTTCGGCATGTCTATCGTCACCGACGAGTGCTTCCCGGAGTGCCTCGTGCCGGTCGGCATCGAAGAGATCATCGAGGTATCCAACCGCGCCGAGCCGAACATGACCACCATTTTCAGGAACGTCGTAGCCAACCTGTAATCCTTAACAAGGCAATACCTGTTCTCTCATGATAGACGCACTCTCCTTTAAAAACGGCACGTTCCGTTACCTCGACCAGCGCTTCCTGCCTCTGCAGGAGATCCACGTGGAAACGAAGGATCACCAGGAGGCGATCGAAGCGATCAAGACCCTCGCCGTGCGCGGCGCTCCGCTCATCGGCGCTTCGGCGGGCTACACGGTCGTGCTCGGCATCAACGAATACACAGGCGACAAAGCGGGCTTCCCGGCCTATTTCGAGAAGCTGATCGCCGATGTGAACGCTTCGCGCCCGACAGCCGTGAACCTCTTCTTTGCGACGAAGAAAATGCAGGCGGTTTATGACGCCAACTTCGAGAACGATTCGCTCGAAACGATCTTCGCGAAGATGACCGACATGGCGCACAAAATCTACAATGACGAGGTCGATAACTGCGACAAGATCGCGCGCCACGGCGTCGATCTCATCAAGCGCGATTTCGCCGACGTGCTCAAAACCCGCAAGCTTAACGTGCTCACCCACTGCAACACCGGCACGCTCGCCTGCTGCGGCATCGGTACGGCGCTTGGCGTGATTCGTCTGGCGTACGAGGAGGGGCTGATCGAACGCGTGATCTCCGCCGAAAGCCGCCCGCTTTTGCAGGGACTGCGCCTCACCGCCTGGGAGCTGGAGCACGACGGTATTCCGTTCGCCTCGATCTCCGACTCTTCATCGGCGATCCTCATGCAGCGTGGCATGATCGACTTCGCCGTCACCGGCGCTGACCGCATCACGGCCAACGGCGACACGGCCAACAAGATCGGCACCTTTGCCCACGCCATCAGTGCGAAGTACCACGGCCTGCCCTTCTACATTGCAGCCCCGGTCTCGACCATTGACATCACCATGGCTAAAGGGACGGAGATCCCGATCGAAGAGCGCAACGCCGACGAGCTGCGTAAAATCTTCGGCACGCAGGTCGCAACGCCGACTACGCCGGTGGTCAACTACGCCTTCGACGTGACGCCCGGCACCCTTATCCGCGGCATCATCACCGAGAAGGAGGCCGTCGTCGGCAACTACAACGAAGGCCTCGCCAAAGTCGTCAACGCCTAAACCGGTCTGATTTGACAGATTGACGAGACAAAAAGGCTCCCGATGCGGGAGCCTTTTTTATGTGCGGATAGGAATGAACAACAAACAAATCACCAGTGTCTTCTTCACGACACAGCTCGAAAAAAATATTTAGCCACCTGTCGGACAAACCCCTCACACGGAGTATCTTTCAACTCTTCGTTATTGCGAGAAGCGTAGCGACACGGCAATGACGCTAAACTATATAAGATGATAAACTCAGACATGCTAACAAGCCTTGACAGAGCCAGGATCAACAACAGGAGAAAAGCATGAGCAAATCCAGAAAATCGAACGGATGGCTGGTCATCTCTTTCGCCATCCTTTTTTTGACCATCGCGTATATGATCGTCAACCCCCCGACAAACCAGGAACTCCTGCCCCGAAAAATCGATCCGAAGGTGATGAAAACGATCGAACAGAGCACAGAAACAGAACCCGCGTCTGGAGCGGAACGATACATCGGCAATCCTGACGCCATCGCCGCAGGCAAGGCAGAATATGACGCCCATTGCGCAGCCTGCCACCTGAGCGATGCCAGAGGAGCCATCGGACCCAACCTCAGAAAGCGCCTCAAATTCGGCTCGACCCCCGAAAAAATCTACGAATCAATCGCCCTGGGCCGTCCCGCCGGTATGCCCGCATTTGGCAAAAAGCTCAACGACGAGAAAATCAGCAAGATCATAGCCTTCATCGAAAGTCTGCGATGAACAACTGCATCTGGCGTTCTGGAAAAATCAGCTCCAGAACGA
>DRSQ01000226.1 GCA_011372505.1 Chlorobaculum parvum
CAGCCGTTTGGGGTTGAGATGAATTGATCGTTGAATTCACTTGCGCGGGTGGTTCGCGAATCGCCCGTGCAATGGTGAGCTAATCCTGAACATTTTTTTCAGTCTGATCTGACCCCACTTTTCCTCAGAAACTCCAGAACTCCCGATCAAGGCTGCGGTACTGGATGCCCTGCACCAGATGCTTCATTTCAATCTGTTCCGATCCTTCCAGATCAGCGATAGTTCGGCTCACCTTGAGGATTCGGTCATGCGCTCTGGCCGAGAGGTTCAGGCGATTCATGGCGTCCATTAGTTTGTCGGCACTCTTTTTGTCGAGCTTGCAGAAGGTGCGGATCAGTTTGGCGTTCATCTGCGCATTGGTGAAGATGCGATGCGTGGGCAGGTCGGCGAAGCGCTTCTGCTGGATGGTGCGAGCTGCGATGACGCGCTTGCGGATCACGCTGGAGCTTTCGGCGGATCCGTTCGAGAAGAGCTCGATGTTCTCGACCTTGGGCACGTCGATGTGGATGTCGATGCGGTCGAGCAGCGGGCCGGAGATTTTGGAGAGGTAGCGCCGGATCTGCTCGGGCGTGGCGGTTGGCAGCCCGTCGCGATCCTTCAGCGGACCGGCGGGACTCGGGTTCATCGCGGTTACCAGCATGAAGCCTGCCGGGTAGCGCGTCGAGAGCGCTGCGCGCGAGACGGTAACTTCGCGGTCTTCCAGCGGCTGGCGCAGCACTTCGAGTGCATTCCGGGTGAATTCCGGAAGCTCGTCGAGAAACAGCACGCCGTTGTGTGCCAGGCTCACCTCGCCCGGCTTTGCCTGCGCGCCACCGCCGATCAACGCCACGTTGCTCGTGGTGTGGTGCGGGCTGCGGAACGGGCGGTTGATCATCAGCGGACGGTTGCGTTCGAGCAGGTTAGAGACCGAGTAGATTTTGGTGGTTTCGAGGGACTCCTCGAAGCCAAGCGGAGGGAGAATGCTCGGAAGTGCTTTGGCCAGTAGCGTCTTGCCGCTTCCCGGCGGGCCGATCATCAACAGATTGTGGCCGCCCGCCGCCGAAATTTCAATCGCTTTTTTGGCGGCCTGCTGTCCCTTGATTTCGGCAAAATCGACCGGGTACTCCGGCTCGCAGTCGAACAGGTTGGCTACATCCACCTTCACCGGTTCAGGGGTGATGGTGCCGTTGAGCAGCCCGGCGGTTTCGATCAGTGATTCGACGCCGAACACCTGCGTCGCCGCGCCCGCCGCTGAAATTGCCACGGCCGCCTCCGCTGCGTTCATTTTGGGCACGATTATCCATCTGATGTTCTCCCACGCGGCCATCACGGCCATCGGCAGGGTGCCGTTGATGCGCCGTACCGAGCCGTCCAGCGCCAGCTCGCCGAGCACGATAGTATCTTCAAGCTGTCCCTTGAGTTCTCCAAGTGAGCCCAGCAGGCCGACCGCGATACCGAGGTCGAACGAAGTGCCCTCCTTCTTGACGTCGGCTGGCGCGAGGTTCACCGTGATTTTCTTCGATGGCAGATCGAAACCTGAATTGCGGATCGCCGTCAGGATGCGTTCCCGGCTCTCCTTGATTGCGCTGTCCGGCAGGCCGACCACCGTGAAGGCCGGTAATCCTCCTGATACGTTCGTTTCGATTTCAACTTTCAGGGCATCAATGCCAACGAGTGCAGCCGCACAGAGTTTGGTGAGCATAGAGACGATGAGTAGGGGTTGGATCTCCACCAGTGCCGATTATATAAGTTAGAGGGGATAACCGTCACTGTTGTTGAATCATACGAAAAAACACAGCGAATTCCATGTTGCAGAGGACTAAATCAAGCAGGGATATGAGGAAATGGAGGTGCGATTCAAGGAGCAGCCTACAGCTTAAAGTCAACTGCGAGATTAAAACATATGGGTAAAAAAGCCGCACAGGATTGAAATATCCAATGCGGCTCTTTTGATGAAACAAGCGAATCAGAGCTCCACGCTTTCAGAGATCAGAGCGCTTTCATAGCTAGCGAGTCCAGTGAGCTCGATGCTGCTTTCTTCGAGAAGGTTGCCTGCCACTTTTATGCTTCCAAGCGAATCGCCATGACTGTTGGAAAGCAAAATCAGAGTGGCATCAGCATGGCCATTGCCGTTGTTGTCAATGTGATTAATCTTGATAGATGTATCGGCTCCGCCGATCGCAATACGGTCTTTTTGACGGATGGAAAAATCCTTGATAAGGTCGTTACCAATCGAAGTGCCGTCTTGGCCGGGAATAAAAGCAAAGGTGTCAGAACCGCGTCCTCCGCGGAACGTATCGTTGCTGTTATCCCTGAAGGAAATCAGCATATCATTACCCATGCCGGCAAAAAGTTTGTCGTTGCCCATGCCACCGTGGAGCGTATCGTCGCCTGCACCACCGTAGAGCCAGTCATTGCCTTCTCCTGCAATCAAGAGATCGTTGCCCATGCCGGCAAAAAGTTTGTCGTTGCCCATGCCACCGTGGAGCGTATCGTTGCCTGCACCACCGTAGAGCCAGTCATTGCCTTCTCCTGCAGTCAAGAGATCATTACCCATGCCGGCAAAAAGTTTGTCGTTGCCCATGCC
>DRSQ01000227.1 GCA_011372505.1 Chlorobaculum parvum
GGGCATTGCACTCAAACGATTAACCACCACAGCAATGAATCTCATTATCAACGACAAAACGGCCCAGGCGTCCGTCGGTGAAACCGTCGGTAAGGCAGCCAGGCTTAATCACAGTCACGTCGGCTATGTTTGTGGCGGTCACGGTCTCTGCCAGGCTTGCTACATTACCGTTCAGGAGGGCGCGGACTGCCTCGGCCCGCTGACGGATGTCGAAAAGGCATTCCTTTCGCCGCGCCAGATCGCCGCTGGCGGCCGCATGGCTTGCCAGGCCACGCTTGCCAAAGAGGGAACCGTGAAGGTGCTGTCGCGTCCTGAAGAGGTGCGCCGGATGGTGTTCAGCAATCCTCTCGAACTGTTCGGCTACGCCGCCGAGATGGGCAAGGACACCGCCCAGCAGATCGGCCCCGGCGTGCAGAACCTCATCGGTCGCATCCAGCGCGGCGAGATGGGTGGCAAGGAGGCTCTCGGCGACCTGGTGGAGTCGCTGCAGGGCGCTGCAGGGCTGATTGCCGAAACCGTGCAGCAGCTTCCGCAAAACCTTCCGATTCCGTTCAAGGAGCAGATCATGGATGTGATCGGCAAGCTCCCGCAGCTTCCGGCTTCGCTGCCGCAAATCCAGCTTCCCCAGATTCAGTTGCCGCAGATTCAGCTCCCGCAGTTGCCGATTTCACTGCCGCAGCTTCCTTTCCAGCTTCCGTTCTTGCCTGCTCAGCAGGAGTCAACCGAAGCGCTCGAAAAGGTGACAATCACCGTTCAGCCAAAAGCTGCGCTTCAGCCAAAACCGAAAGCCTGACGGGCAATCCGGTTTCAGATATTTTTCTTAACTCCCCCGGTCCAAAAACCGGGGGAGTTTGTTTTGGCAGCGATCTGCATATTTAATAATCAGCGATAGTAAAGAGATTACAAGGAGGTTGATCTATGAATGAGAATAGCGGTGAAAACAGAAGCGTTGTCGTTACCGACATCAAGATGCCGTTCGGTTCCATGGTGATTTTTCTGGTCAAGCTCGCGCTTGCCAGTATTCCGGCGCTCCTGATTATTTATGCCGTGATGTTTGGTTTTATTATGATTCTCGTGCTTCTGTTCGGAGGAATAGGGACGCTTTCTGAGATGTTCCGGCATCCTCCCTATTTATGAAGTGTAACGGTGGCAACTCTCCAGAATCATTCATCCTGAAGTCATCCATTCCATGAGTCTGAATCTTGCTGATCGCTGCAATCTGGTGATGCAGTCCGATATCCGTACCATGTCGCTCGAGTGCGCCCGGATCGGGGGCATCAACCTTTCGCAGGGAATCTGCGATACGCCGGTGCCGCCGGAAGTGCTGCGTAGAGCGGCCGATGCCGTCATGCAGGGGCCCAACATCTACACCCATTACGCTGGTTTGCACGAGCTTCGCCAGGCAATCGCCGATAAGCAACGGCGATTCAGCGGCATGGAACTCGACCCTGAACGCGAAGTCGTGATTTCGGCTGGCGCGACTGGTGCGATGTACTGCGCGTTTCAGGCTCTGCTCAATCGCGGTGATGAGGTGCTGGTGTTCGAGCCTTTTTACGGTTACCACGTCTCGACGCTTCGAGCGGTCGAGGCAGTGCCGGTGTTCGTGCCGCTCAATCCACCTCACTGGTCGTTTGCGCTCGAAGCGCTCGAAGCAGCGGTGACGCCGAACACCAAAGCTATTCTGATCAATACCCCCGCCAACCCCTCCGGCAAGGTCTTCTCGCGCGAGGAGCTTTCGCTTCTGGCGGAGTTTGCCATTCTTCACGATCTGTTTGTGCTGACCGACGAGATGTACGAACATTTCGTCTTTGACGGACGCACGCATGTCTCGATGGCCACCTTGCCCGGCATGAGAGAACGGACGATTACCGTGTCAGGTCTCTCCAAAACCTTCAGCATCACCGGCTGGCGCATCGGCTACGCCATGTGCGATGCGCGCTGGGCCGGCGCGATCGGCTACTTCAACGACCTCTGCTACGTCTGCGCGCCGTCGCCGCTTCAGGCTGGCGTCACCGTCGGGCTTCGCAGCCTCGACGACAGCTATTATAAAGGGCTTGCGTCCGAGTATGAAGCCAAGCGCAACCGCTTCTGCGCGGCGCTTTCCGAGGCCGGTCTCGATCCGTTCATCCCTGAAGGAGCTTACTACGTGCTTGCAAACACGGACGGCTTGTCGGGTGAAACGGCCAGGGAGCGGGCGATGCATATTCTCCATCATACCGGTGTCGCATCGGTGCCCGGTTCGGCGTTTTTTCACGGCACAGGTGGTGAGAATCTTGTCCGCTTCTGCTTCGCCAAAGAGCAGTCGGTGCTGGACGAGGCTTGTGAAAAACTGCAAAAACTTCGAACGGTCTGAACCATTTTTCAAACGGTTGCGA
>DRSQ01000228.1 GCA_011372505.1 Chlorobaculum parvum
CTCACGCAGCGCCGTGCCATCGAGGATATCTGCCGCCAGATGGTGCAGGCCGAAGGCCAGAAATATCTCGGTTTGCGCAAGGTGCCGACCGACAACTCCACGCTTGGCCAGACCGCCCGCTCGCAGGAGCCGGTGGTCAAGCAGATTTTCGTCGGTCGCGGCAGCGACAACATGACGGATCTCGAATTCGAGCGCAAGCTCTACATTATTCGTCGCCGTATTTTCAAGCGCGTCCGCTTCACCTCCGGCCTGCTCGGTAGCGGCTACTTCTACGCTTCGAGTTTCTCGTCGCGTACGATTGTCTATAAAGGCATGCTCAATCCGGAGCAGGTTGAAGAGTTCTATCCCGAGCTGAAAGACCCGGACATGGAGAGCGCCATCGCGATGGTGCACTCGCGCTTCAGTACCAACACCTTCCCGAGCTGGGATCGCGCCCATCCTTACCGTTTCCTGAGCCACAATGGTGAAATCAACACGCTGCGTGGCAACGTGAACTGGATGAAGGCGCGTGAAAAGAACATGTACTCCTCCATCTTCAAGGGTGCGCTCGAAGAGATCAAGCCGATCCTGCTCGAAGAGGGCAGCGATTCGGCCACGCTCGACAACGCTTTCGAGCTGCTGGTCATGTCGGGTCGTTCGATGGCCCATGCGGCCATGATGGTGATTCCGGAGCCGTGGTCGGGCAATGAGTCGATGGACCCCGACAAGCGTGCGTTTTACGAATATCACAGCTGCCTCATGGAGCCGTGGGACGGCCCCGCATCGGTGGTCTTCACCGACGGCGTCCAGATCGGCGCGGTGCTCGACCGTAACGGTTTGCGCCCGTCGCGCTACTACATCACCAGCGACGACCTGGTGGTGATGGCTTCCGAGGTCGGCGTGCTCGACATCGAGCCGGAAAAGATTATCAAGAAAGATCGCCTCCAGCCAGGCCGTATGTTCCTGGTCGATACCAGCGAGGGGCGCATCATCTCCGACGAGGAGATCAAGAAGAGCATCGCTGCCGAGAAGCCCTACACGGAGTGGATCGACCGCAATGTGATCGAGCTCGATGCGCTGCCGGAGCGGGAGCTGATGAAGAATCCCGATCAGGACAACTACAGCATTACCGCCCGCCAGAAAGCGTTCGGTTACACCAACGAGGATATTACCTTGCAGGTCAAGCCGATGGCCCAGAACGGTATCGAGCGCATCGCATCGATGGGTCAAGATACCCCGCTGGCTGTGCTCTCCAACCGTCCGAGGCTGTTATACGATTACTTCAAGCAACTTTTCGCACAGGTGACCAACCCGCCGATCGACTCGATCCGCGAGGAGATCGTTACCTCGACGACCGTTATGCTTGGCACCGAAGGCAATCTGCTCGAAGCCGAGGAGATCAACTGCCGTCGCCTGCGCATCCCGCATCCGATTCTGACCAACGAAGATCTCGAAAAGATTCGCGGTATCGACAAGCCTGGCTTCAAAGCGATCACCCTACCGATTTTCTACAACGTCGAAGAGGGCGGACAGGGAATCCAGAATACGATGCAGGATCTGTACCGTCAGGCCGAGAAGGCGATCAACCATGACGGCGTCAACATCATTATTCTCTCCGACAAGGGTGAACTTAAAAAGTCGAGAGCCCCGATTCCAGCGCTTCTGGCTCTTGCCGGCTTCCATCACTTCCTTATCAGCGCGGGTCTCAGAACCAAGGTGGGCCTGATTCTCGAGTCGGGCGAGCCGCGCACGGTGCATCACTTCTCGATGCTGATCGGCTACGGTGCCGGGGCGATCAACCCCTATCTCGCGTTCGAGACCATCAGCCAGCAGGTGGCCGAGGGGCGCATCACCATCGACGAGAAGAAGGCGATCAAGAACTATGTCAAAGCGCTGATCAAGGGTGTGGTCAAGACCATGGCCAAGATGGGCATCTCGACCGTGCAGAGCTACCGCGGAGCGCAAATCTTCGAGGCGGTCGGCCTGAACACCGAGGTGGTCGATGCCTACTTTACCAAAACGGCATCCCGCATCGAGGGCATCGGGCTCGACACGCTGGCCGAGGAGGTCAAAAAGCGTCACGAAACCGCATTCCCGCCCGGTGGCAACAAGGTCAATCGTGGCCTGGAGGCCGGTGGTGACCGCAAGTGGCGTCACGATGGCGAGTTCCATCTGTTCAATCCGGAAACAATTCACTATCTGCAGCACTCCTGCCGCACAGGCGATTACGAGTTGTTCAAGAAGTACGAAAAGCTCATTGACGAGCAGAGCGAGCACTATTGCACGATTCGCGGTTTGATGAACATCCGCGTACCCGGAAAATCGATTCCAATCGATGAGGTCGAACCGGTTGAAGAGATTGTCAAACGCTTCAAAACTGGAGCCATGTCATACGGCTCCATCAGCAAGGAGTCGCACGAGGCGCTGGCCATTGCGATGAACCGCCTCGGCGGGAAGAGCAACACCGGCGAGGGTGGCGAGGATCCGGATCGTTTTACGCCGGATGCCAACGGTGATTCCCGCATGTCTGCCATCAAGCAGGTTGCATCTGGCCGCTTCGGCGTGACCAGCGAGTACCTAACAAATGCGCAGGAAATCCAGATCAAGATGGCGCAGGGCGCCAAGCCCGGTGAGGGCGGCCAGTTGCCCGGCACCAAGGTCTATCCGTGGGTGGCCAAAACTCGTCATTCGACTCCCGGCGTGGGGCTGATTTCACCGCCGCCGCATCACGATATTTACTCGATCGAAGACTTGGCTCAGCTCATTTTCGATCTCAAGAACGCCAATCGCGCGGCGCGCATCAACGTCAAGCTGGTTTCGACGGTTGGCGTCGGTACTATCGCGGCAGGTGTTGCGAAAGCTCACGCTGACGTGGTGCTCATCAGTGGCCACGATGGCGGTACCGGCGCTTCGCCGATTTCGAGCATCATGCACGCGGGTATGCCATGGGAACTAGGCCTTGCTGAAACGCACCAGACGCTTATGCTCAACAACTTGCGCAGCAGGATCGTTGTCGAGGTTGATGGCCAGCTCAAGACCGCTCGTGACATTGTCATTGCGGCCATGCTCGGCGCAGAAGAGTTCGGCTTCGCTACCACAACGCTGGTGGTAATGGGCTGCATTATGATGCGCTGCTGCCAGGATGACTCCTGCCCGGTGGGGATTGCCACGCAGAACCCGGAGCTTCGGAAGAACTTCAAGGGCAAGCCGGAGGATGTTGAAAACTTCATGCGCTTCCTGGCCCAGGGCGTGCGTGAGTACATGGCACAGCTCGGTATCCGCACGCTCAACGAGCTTGTGGGCCGTTCTGACCTGCTTGCAACTTCGCGCACCATCGAGCACTGGAAAGCAAAGGGAGTTGATCTCTCCAAGATGCTGCACCAGGTCGATACGGGCGACAACGATACGTCGTATTGCACCATCAAGCAGGAGCACGGCATCGAAGAGAGCCTCGACATCAAAACTCTGCTTGCGATTTGCGAGCCGGCTATCAAGCGGGGCGAAAAGGTTTCAACTACGCTTCCGATCAAGAATATTAACCGTGTGGCCGGCACCATTGTTGGCCACGAGGTGACCAAGGTGTGGGGCAGCAAAGGGCTTCCGGATGATACTATCCACCTCAAGTTCATGGGTTCGGCCGGTCAGAGTCTCGGCGCGTTTATTCCGAAAGGCATGACCATCGAGCTGGTCGGCGACGCCAACGACTACATCGGCAAGGGCCTGTCGGGTGGCCGTATGGTGGTTTATCCGCCGAAGGCATCGACGTTCGTGCCCGAAGAGAACATCATCATCGGCAACGTGGCCTTTTACGGCGCGACCTCTGGCGAGGCGTTCATTCGCGGTATGGCAGGCGAGCGCTTCTGCGTGCGCAACAGCGGTATGGAAGCGGTTGTCGAATCGGTCGGCGACCACGGCTGTGAGTACATGACCGGTGGCAAGGTAATCATTCTCGGCAAGACCGGACGCAACTTCGCGGCGGGCATGTCGGGCGGCGTGGCCTACGTCTATGACGTTGATGGCGCGTTTGCCGGACGTTGCAACCAGCAGATGGTGAGCCTCTCGCCTGTCGAAGAGCCGGAAGAGCTTGCGTGGCTCAAGTCCAAAGTTGAGCAGCATGTTGCTGAAACCGGCAGTGAGCTTGGCAAAGGGCTGCTCGAAGAGTGGCAGAACGCCTCGCAGCGCGTTATCAAGGTGCTGCCGAATGACTACCAGCGCGCCATCGAAGCTATGAGAGAGGTCGAAGCGCAGGGCTTGACCGGCGATGAAGCCGTCATGGCCGCTTTTCAAAAAAATGTGCATGATCCTTCCCGTGTCTCGGGGAACTAAACTATCAGGGGTAACCCGAACAACGCATTACGACTTATGGGTAAACTGAAAGGATTTATGGAGTACCGGAGAGCCCTTCCTGGAGACAGGGAGCCTCTGGAGAGAATAAAGGACTGGCAGGAGTTTCACGAAGAGATGCCAGAAGAGAAGCTGGCCGAGCAGGGCGCGCGCTGCATGGATTGCGGCACGCCGTTCTGTCACTCGGGCATTATGCTCGGCGGCATGACTGCCGGTTGTCCGATCCACAACCTCATTCCCGAGTGGAACGACCATGTTTATCGCGGCTTCTGGCGCGACGCTTACGAGCGGTTGATGAAGACCAACAACTTTCCGGAGTTCACCGGTAGAGTCTGCCCCGCACCGTGTGAAGGTTCCTGCGTGCTCGGCATCATCCGGCCGCCGGTGACCATCAAGAATATCGAGTGCTCGATCATTGAACACGCCTTTGCCGAAGGGTGGGTTGAGCCGAAGGAGATCGCCGTCAGAACTGGCAAGACGGTTGCTGTCGTTGGTTCCGGACCGTCGGGTCTGGCCTGCGCCGATCAGCTCAACAAAGCGGGCCATTCGGTCACCGTGTTTGAGCGTGACGACCGGATCGGCGGTCTTTTGATGTACGGTATTCCCAACATGAAGCTTGACAAGCAGCAGGTTGTGCAGCGCCGCGTCGATCTCATGAAAGAGGAGGGCGTGAAGTTCGTCACCGGCGCTGAAGTCGGCGTGAACTACCCGGTCGACAAGCTACTTTCGGAGTACGACGCCGTGGTGCTCTGCACCGGTGCGACCAACCCTCGCGATCTGAACGCCGAAGGGCGCGAGCTTGATGGCATTCACTTCGCGATGGAGTTTCTCCGTGCCAGCACCAAGGCGGTGCTCGACGGAATCGAACCAGCACTCTCCGCGAAGGATAAAAATGTGATTGTGATTGGTGGCGGCGACACTGGCACCGACTGCGTGGCTACTTCGCTTCGCCAGGGTTGCAAGAGTGTCATGCAGCTTGAAATTATGCCGAAACCCGCCAGTTTCCGCCAGGACGACAACCCGTGGCCCGAATGGCCAAAGGTCTTTAAGGTCGATTATGGCCAGGAAGAGGCAGCTGCCGTGCAGGGCGATGACCCGCGTCGCTATCTCATGATGACCAAGAAGTTCATCGGCGAGAACGGCAAGCTCACGGCGGTCGAGGTCTCGAAAGTCGAATGGACCAAGCACGAAGAGCGCTATGTCCCGAGTCCGGTCGCCGGAAGCGAACAGATCATTCCGGCCGACCTCGTCCTGCTTGCAATGGGTTTTCTCGGTCCCGAACCGCAGCTTCTTGAATCGCTTGGCGTTGAAACGGACGCGCGCAGCAACATCAAGGCCAACACCAGCAGCTACCGCACCAGCGTTGACAACGTTTTTGCTGCCGGCGATGCCCGCCGTGGCCAGAGCCTCGTTGTGTGGGCTATCAATGAAGGCCGTGCAGCCGCAAGGGAGTGCGATCGCTTCCTGATGGGTAGCACTAGCTTGCCGTGAACGAATCAACAGGCAGAAGTGTTGCAACAAAACAAAAGAGGCTGAACGAACAGAATAACCAATATGGAACAACAGAAACTGAGGGAACTTCTCGAAACCCTTCATCAGGAGCTCGGCCAGGTCGGCACGGTCGATGAAAAGACCGAAGAGGTGCTTTCCTCGCTCAGGGTAGACATCTCGAAGCTCGTCAAAGATGGCACGAAAGCATGTGAGGAGGAGGAGAGCATGACTGCCCGCATGAGTGATGCCGTTGGCCACTTCGAAGAAGATCATCCTCGCCTCAGCATGTTGATTCAGCATGTTCTCGACAGCCTCGCCCGCATGGGATTGTAAATGTTTAAACGTTTGCCAGCCTCTTGCATCATTCATGATCGAGCTCGTTCCAACTACTCTGGACGGGCTCAAGGTCACCAAACATCTCAGGGCTTCAGCCCAATCAGTTCAATCACATGAGTTCGCATTCTGTGGTTGACGTATCAATCGGTATCAAATGACCAAAGATAAAGAGCCACGTAAAGACAAAACCGGCGGAAGAAAAAACCCTGGAGGAGAACCGCCAGTGGTTTGCTCTTTCTGCGGCAGAACCAGCCATGAAGTCAACAGTATGGTGGCTGGCCCTAATGCCTTCATCTGCGATCGCTGTATTCTCAGCTCGGTTGAGATTCTGCGTAAAGAGATCAGCGCCATTCGTCATCCGGAGAAAACGGATGAACCGGCTTTCCAGCCACGCCTGAAGAGCCCTTTAAATATCAAGGAGGCTCTCGATCAGTACGTCATCGGTCAGGAGCGCGCCAAAAAATCGCTCTCCGTTGCGGTTTATAACCACTACAAGCGCATCGACACTCAGGAATGGTCAGGAGAGGACGAGGTTGAAATCGAAAAGAGCAACATTCTGCTCATCGGCCCCACCGGCACCGGCAAGACTTTGCTTGCCCAAACGCTGGCCAACCTGCTCGAAGTGCCCTTTACCATTGCTGATGCAACATCGCTTACCGAAGCGGGGTATGTGGGCGACGACGTCGAAACCATTCTTGCCCGTCTTTTGCACGCCGCCGATTTCAACCTCGAACGCGCTGAACGCGGCATTATTTACGTCGATGAAATCGACAAGATTGCCCGCAAATCGGCCAACGTTTCGATTACCCGCGATGTCTCCGGCGAAGGTGTCCAGCAGGCGCTGCTCAAGATTCTCGAAGGTTCCGTGGTCGGCGTTCCCCCGAAAGGCGGCCGCAAGCACCCTGAGCAGCAGTTGATCAACATCAACACCAAGAACATCCTCTTCATCTGCGGAGGAGCGTTCGAGGGGCTCGACAAAATCATAGCCCGCCGTGTCTCCAAATCGTCGATGGGCTTCGGATCCAAGGTCAAAGACAAGCAGGCTGGCTACGACCCCGAGATTCTCAAACTCGTTACCCAGGATGACCTGCACGAATACGGTCTCATCCCCGAATTCATCGGTCGCCTGCCCATCATGTCCGCCCTCGAACCGCTCGATGAAGCCGCACTGCACAACATCCTCACCGAGCCGAAAAACGCCCTGCTCAAGCAGTACAAGCGCCTGTTCGAGATGGACGGCGTCGAACTCGAATTCACCGACGAAACGCTCGACCGCGTGGTTGAAATCGCCCTCGAACGCGGCACCGGCGCTCGTGCCCTGCGTTCCGTGCTCGAAAACGTCATGATCGATATCATGTTCGAACTGCCCACGCTCAAGGATGTGCAGAAGTGTGTTATTACCTCCGGAACCATCGACAAAACTGATGGCCCGGTGTACGAGAAGAAGGCCGCAAAAGAGCGTAAAAGCGCCTGAAGGCAAAGTTGAAAAAGCCTGAAAAGAATCCGCAAAACCATTTGGATTCAAGAAAGAAAGTCCTATATTAAAAACCCTTTTCAGAAGGGCGGTTAGCTCAGTTGGTTAGAGCGCTACCTTGACACGGTAGAGGTCAGAAGTTCGAATCTTCTATCGCCCACACACTCCTTAAAGCCCTGTAAGTAAATAACTTACAGGGTTTTTTCTTTTTCCCGAAAAGCCCCAAAAAAGCCCTGTTTTCCGCGTTTTTACTTGTTGTTATGCCCTATTTAATCGATAGTTATCGATTTTGATGTCGATTTTGCGACGCATATGCGACGTGAGAATGCATTTCTCGGTGTAAAATTTCCTAACACAACAAGTTATGCCTCCTGTCGCCCCCTTGATGGTAATCAAAGGGTGCTTATGTGTTCTTGTGTTTTGGTTATTACTGGTAACCTGGCCTTTTCCCATTATATCGGCCGCTGTGGTTGGCAAATCGCACAGGAGTCGTATTTCATGCGTGGAAAGCTTTAAAGGATTCGTGAAAAATGTGTAAAATTATAATAATTTGGTTGTAATCAGACTACACTTAAGTTACTGTAGTCTTCTTGTTCTTTTCCGCCTTCAGATAAACCGACATAAAGTCGCATTCTTGCAGTACAATAATAGCATTTAAGCCGCTTGTACAGGGTGATAACTCTCAAACCTCAAGATCGCCATGCCTGACACCATCGTTTTTCTTGACAGCAGAGTCGCAGATCAAGAAACCCCCCTTGCCTCTTTTGAGAGTACAATCGAAGTCATTTTTCTCGATGCAGACCGCGACGGTCTGACGCAGATTGCTGATGCGCTTTCGGGAAAATCGGATTACTCCTCTATCCAGATATTTTCCCACGGTTCTCCGGGGACGCTTATGCATTCCAGTTATCGACCATCGGTAATTCTCTGACCGATACGGGTGATTTGCTGCTTTATGGTTGCAATGTTGGTGCAGGAGCAGAAGGGCAGGAATTTGTCGAAAGATTATCGGACCTCACCGGTGCTGATGTGGCCGCATCGGATGATGTGAGTGGCGGTGATGCTGTTGGTGGTGATTGGGAGCTTAAAGTGCAGACGGGGGTTATAGAGCAGCAATCGGAACAGTTGCCTGCTGACTATGCTGGTGTGCTTGACGGTGAAACAAGTACTGAGTTCCAGATCAACAGCTACACAACGAGTGCTCAATCTGATCCCTCAGTGACGTCGCTCTCTGATGGCGGCTTCGTCGTGACGTGGCAATCAAATGGTCAGGATGGGGCCTATTATGGCATCTACGGTCAGCGCTACGATGCGAGTAGCAATACTATTGCATTGGTTATCCCAAACCAGATTCCAACACTGACACAGTTCAGCGAACCTGTCGAGACAACCGACGAAGATACCGAGGTGGAAATCGCGTTTTCAGAGCTAATGGCGACCGGTAACGAATCCGATGCGGACGGTACGGTTGAGGGTTTTGTTGTTAAAAGCGTGATGAGCGGAACGCTTCGGATAGGTGCCGATGCGGCAAGTGCGACTCCCTACGATGAGGTAACAAACAAACGAATCGATGGGACAAACCATGCCTACTGGACACCTGACGAGAATGCAAATGGAGAGCTTGGCGCGTTCAGCGTCGTGGCGGTGGATAACGACGGTGCTGAATCCAATACACCGATCGAGGCAAAAGTAAATGTAATGGCAGTCAACGACGCGCCGACGGTCGCGACGGCAATTGCGGATGCCAGCACAGTCGAAGACGCACTGTATAGCTACAACGCTTCGGTGAACTTCACGGACGTCGATGCCGGAGACGTGCTGAGCTTCACGGCCACGCAGGAGGATGGCAGCACCTTGCCGGGATGGCTGACGATCGACGAGTCCTCAGGAGTACTGAGCGGCACACCGGAAAACGGAGACGCCAATGTGCTCAATGTGTCAGTGATAGCGACGGATCATTCTGGAGCAAGCGTCTCGGACTCTTATATGCTTATTGTGACAAACAGAGCATACAATGAAACGTCTGGAGATGACAACTTGTACGGCAGTAACGGGGATGACGTCATCTATGGCGCTGCTGGTGATGATTGGTTAACGGGTGGACGTGGTGACGATATCCTTGTCGGTGGAACTGGTAATGACACGATGTTTGGCGGAACAGGAGCCGACACCTACTATGTAGATAGCGAGAATGATACTGTTATCGAGTCTTGGTTCAGTTTCGGTCAACCTGGAACCGACACGGTTATAGCAAGTGTTGACTGGACGCTCGGTTATGGCATCGAAAACCTTGAGCTCATTGGAAATAAAGACCTCGTTGGAACAGGTAATTTTCTTGACAACCTGATGATTGGCAATGGCGGAGACAGTGTGCTTCAAGGACTTTTTGGTGATGACGTCCTTGAAGGCAGTCTCGGCAATGATACGCTGGATGGCGGTTGGGGAAATGATGTGCTGACAGTAGGAAAGGGCACAGACTACCTGACCGGTGGATGGGGACGCGATGTTTTTCGCTATACCGATGAGAGTGAAAGCGGTGTGATAGAGGAACACATGGACACTATCAGTGATTTCGAATATCGTCGTGACAAGATTGACCTTTCGGGCATCGACGCCGATACAACAGAGACAGGAGACCAGGCGTTCAGCTCTGATATTCTCAATGATACCGAAGCATTTACCGAAGCCTGGCAATTGCGTTTCGACAGTTCCAGTGGCATCCTTTACGGGAATACAGACGCTGATACAGACGCTGAATTCGCGATCGAATTGCTAGGAGTGACTTCAGTTGAAGCCACAGCCTTTATCCTGTAAATGCTTTTTCGAGACTGTTAAACAAATGCGGGATTGGACAGATGGTGTTTGGGCGGCTGTGGATCGAGACGATTCACAGCCGTTCACGTATATCCAGATTCCACAGAAAATGTTAGGCCACGGCACACCACTGGAAGCCTTGCAAGCATGGCAAAAACAACGCCCGGATTTATTTGTTAAAAAACATCTACAATCTCGCGGAACCTGACACCGACAACTAACTATTTGAAACCTTGGTTTCCTTATAACATCCGTCTTTCCAGGCAAATCAGAATTATGGGACTTTTTTCGAGAATTCATATACACTGACACCCCGCAATCCCCTCCATCACCCCAACGACGCCCAATGAACAAAAAGCTGCTCATCATCCAGAACATCAGTCACGAAGGGCCGGGAATCCTGGCCGATCTCTTGGCTGAGCACGGCATCGGTTTCAAACTCTGCGATCTGTCGAAGGGCGGAATAGCGCCCGATCCAGCGAGGTTTGCAGGCATGGTGGCACTCGGTGGCCCGCAGAGCGCCAACGACGCGAAGCCGCAGATCACCGGCGAGCTGGCGGTGATCGAGAAAGCGCTCAACGCTGGCGTGCCATACCTCGGCATCTGCCTCGGTTTCCAGCTTCTCGTGAAAGCTTCTGGCGGCAAAGTGGTGAAATGCGAGCAGAAGGAGATCGGCTTCCGTGAACCGCACGGCGAACCGTTCATGGTCGAGCTGACGGACGACGGCAAGCGCGACGCGCTGTTCCAGGGCATGGCCGAACGGCTACGCGTATTTCAGCTTCACGGCGAAACGGTGGAGCTGGCCGACGGCATGACACTGCTCGCCACGGGACGCGGCTGCCCAAACCAAGTGGTGCGGGTCGGCAGCAATGCGTGGGGCCTGCAATACCACTTCGAGATGACGCCCGCAATGTTCGAAAGCTGGATCGGCATCGACGCTGACCTGAAAGCGATGAATCACGACGAGCTGCTCGCAGAATTCGAGGCCATCAACGCCGAGTACACTGAAACCGGGCGCTCGATCATGCGCAATTTCCTCGCCGCCACTGGCCTCGTCAAAGCGTGATCTTGCCGACGTGATGAGCTTATTAATGCGGCCATAACGCCAATCGACTTCAAAGAAAGAGATTGGGCTAAAGCCCTTATTTTATGTTGTTTTATCCGCATACCCCGGGCTAAAGTCCGGGGCAATTGTTTAAGAGTTTTAATGGCCAAAGCAATAACAATCGACGAGCGCCGTGTGCGCCGACTGAACGAGCGCGATGACGGGCCTGGCCCAGTCATCTACTGGATGTCGCGCGACCAGCGCGTGCGGCACAACTGGGCATTGCTCTACGCCTGCCAGAAAGCCAACCGGCTCGGGCAGCCGCTCGAAGTATTATTCACGCTCGCACCCGCCTTCCTCGGCGCGCCGATGCGCCATTATGATTTCATGTTCCGCGGACTCCGCGAGGTGGAAGGCAACCTGCGCGAGCTGGGCGTTCGGCTCACCGTGATCTACGGCGAACCGGGCGAGACGCTGCCAGAGTATGCCGCAAAGTGGAACGCCGGGGCACTCGTCGCGGACTTCTCGCCGCTGAAACTGGTGCGCGGCTGGAAGCAGGCGGTCGCCTCCCTCCTCTCATGCGCGCTGTACGAAGTCGATGCGCACAACATCGTACCGTGCTGGCTCGCCTCGCCGAAACAGGAGTACGCCGCGCGCACGATCCGTCCGAAGCTCAACGCCCTGCGCGGCGATTTCCTGACTGACTTCCCCGAACCGGAACTCCGGTATCAACCCGATACGTTACCACCACCGATGAAATGGGATGAAATGGAGTCGCTACTACAGACCGACCGCTCGATCAAGGCCGTGCCTGGCATCGAGCCGGGAGAGGCGGCGGCGATAGCGCGACTGCGCAGCTTCGTCGATGGCCGCCTGAGCCGCTACGCCGACGAGCGCAACGATCCCAACTCCGGCGCAGTCTCCGGCCTCTCGCCCTACCTGCACTTCGGCCAGCTCAGCGCCCAGCACGCAGCCTTAGAGGCTGTGCGTAGCAGCGCTGCGGAGGCCAACCGCGAAGCCTTCGTCGAAGAGCTGTTCATCCGCCGTGAGTTGTCGGAGAACTACTGCTACTACAACGGGCGGTACGACTCGTTCGACGGCATCCCCGAATGGGCCAAAAAGACGCTGATGGAGCACGCCGACGACCGCCGCGATGCGCTTTACACGCCGGAGCAGTTCGAGCGCGCGCAAACCCACGATCCGCTCTGGAACGCCGCCCAGACCGAGCTGCTCGAAACTGGCATCATCCACGGCTACATGCGCATGTACTGGGCAAAAAAGATTCTCGAATGGAGCGCAACTCCAGCGGCAGCCTTCGACATCGCACTTATGCTCAACGATCGCTACGCCCTCGACGGACGCGACCCCAATGGATACGTCGGCGTCGCCTGGTCAATCGGCGGGGTGCACGACCGCCCCTGGGTCGAGCGCCAGGTCTTCGGTAAAATCCGCTACATGAATTCGAACGGCTGCAAGCGCAAATTCGACGTCCCCCGCTACATCGCCGAGATGACCGGCTCGTCGCAGGCCTCGCTGTTCTGAGAAAAAGACAGAGACCAGACAAAGCCAAATCTCGTATCTGCCGATTAATTCGACTTTCCGCACGGGGCCGTCTCAAAAGCCATTTATAACTGTAAGCTCAGCCGGCATTTGCTTGTCATTCTGAACGAAGTGAAGAATCCAGTGTCTTAAGAGCCTTGGTGACAAGTGATTACTTCAAGGTGCTTTACGAAACTTCTCTAGATTCTTCGCCCGACTGCGTCGAACTCAGAATGACAACTCAAAGACAACGTTGAATCACTATTCTGAACAGCTGACATCAACTCTGCCACATCGGCATTGATGCGCTGGCAGGATCGGATATTTTCCCCTAACTTTCCCTGAAGCCGATTGTGGCACGTCATCGTAGACGAAATCGAACTTCGACGTGCGACCCGACCAATTGCCTCAACCTGATCGATTGACAAACTCATGACCAACCTGCTCTTCACCGAACTTTCGCTGGTCATCATGGTTTCGGCGGGGCTTGCCTGGCTTGCGCTGTACCTTCGTCAACCGATCATTCTCGCTTACATTCTGGCCGGTGTCGCGCTCGGCCCCTCAGTACTCAAGCTGATCACGAGCATCGAGTTCATCGATCACGTCTCGGACATCGGCATAACCCTGCTGCTCTTCTTGGCGGGCCTCACCCTGCACCCGCGTGAGTTGATCAAGCTCCTCGGCAGCACCCTGCTATTGACCATCGGAACCGGCGCGATCATCACCATCGTGGCTACGCTTGCGCTGCTCGCATCCGGCCTCACCCCGGTCGAAGCCGCCGTGGCAGGCGCAGCGATGATGTTTTCAAGCACGATTCTGGTCATCAAGCTCATGCCCACCACGACGCTGCACCAATAGCACATGGGCGCAATGGGCATCTCGATCCTTATCATCCAGGACCTCATCGCGGTCTTCCTGATCGCGGCCATCAAAGGCACCGAAACGATGACCGTGACGGGCACGCTGCTCAGTATTCTGACAGGCGGAGCGCTGGTCGGCCTGAACCACGAAACCGGCGCCTTCATCGCTGGCATCGCGCTGGCCAACAGCCCCCTCTCGCGCTACCTCTCCGAAAACCTCAAATTCTTTTATAAAGCGTCAATTGACATTCGGACATTAGGATTGATGGAGGGCAAATTGCCTGCGAAAGTCATGAGCCTTGTGGTTGAATGGGCACAAGAGCACCAGGATGAATTGCTGGAAAACTGGTCCAGTATTAAGGAAACCGGCGAATTTCATAAAATCAAACCACTGGTTTAGGAGACATTGTTATGTTGGAGGTAAAAAAGGCGGAATATATGGGAGACTATCTCATCAATCTTTCATTCAATAATGGGAAATCAGGCGTGGTTGATCTTGAGCAAGCTTTACTCGATGACAAGAGAGCGGTATTTGCAACGTTAAGAGATAAATCGAATTTCAGGAATTTCAAGGTAGAGCACGACACTATCGTCTGGAGTGATGAACTCGATATGGCACCGGAATATCTGTTTTTTCTTGCTTTTAAAAATGAGCCTGAATTGCAAGATCAGTTTAAAACTTGGGGCTATGTCGCTTAATCTGACGTCGAGCTCTGATGATAATCCCACTTCCCTGAGGCAACTCGCCGTCGGACATGCGACAATTCCACGCACTAAAAAAATAACTCATGCCAAAGGACATTCACAAGCTGTTCGATTACTTGCCTGAGATCACGGATCGGAGTGAGCAGGGGTCGATTTGCCGGGTATTGGTCAGCCGGTTGAGGCCTACTCAGAATGCTGTGGGGTTTGATGAAATTTTCAAAAAGCGAAAGAAGATCAGGAAAAAGACAGACAATCCTGACGACCTTCAGGACTATCTGATGCAGCGGGCGATTCCGGTTATCATTGGCAATGGTGGTGAGTTCTATCAAATCGACTATCATCATCTGGCCTACTCGGTGTGGCATGAACTTGGCGATATGTATCTGCCGGTCGAGGTAGTGAAAAACTGGTCGGTGATCGAGGGATACAGTTTCTGGAAGGCGATGCGAAAGAACAAATGGCTTTACCCGTTTGCAGGTGATGGCGGCGGGCCGCTTCCGCCCGATCAGCTCAAGACCCATATTAAGGATTTGGAAAACGATATCTTCAGAAGTCTGTCGTGGAAAGTTCGAGAAAAGTATGGTTACGTGAAGTCACCCAGCAATGCCATCTTCGCTGAGTTCAAATGGGCCAATTTCTACAGATCAAGAATCATTTTCGATGTACAGTTGAAAGAACAACTCGACATCAAAGAGCTAACGCTTGAAAAAGTGAAGGATGAGGAGAAGGGTGATTACAAAAGGCTATTAAAACTTGCTATGTACCTCGCAACTTCGGATGAGGCCAAAGGTTTGCCGGGTTTTCGGGGATGAACGGAGTGTCGCTGGCAGGGTTGGATATTTTAACGTATTCTGGTTTATCAGAGCGTAAGAACGGTCAACAAATCAGTAGCGAAGGTTAAGTAATGAATACAAAGCAACTTATTGACGAAGCGGTGTCACTGCCAGTTGAAGAGCGAGCATTCGTGGTGGATTCGCTGCTGCACAGCCTGAACCAGCCGGAATCAGAAATTGACAAAAAGTGGGCTGCAGAGGCAAAACGCCGTCTTGCGGAACTGCGCTCTGGAAAAGTGCAGGCAATTCCGGGTGATGAGGTTTTTGCTAAGGTGTGGAAAAAGTTTGAAGCATGAGCTTTTCTTTTCACCCTCAAGCAGGGCAATGAAGAACCCCGCCGCAAGCAGCGGGGTATCTTGAGGACAACACCTGAATACTTTACGCCGTAAACGGCGGGGTATTTACCCTTAGGGAATAAAAGTGATCCCTGTCATCATATTTGCTGTTTCGTTATGGCATAAATATGTTAATCATCACCAGATATTAGGATGGCAATTATGCCCAATGGATACAATTATCGTAGCTGCCTTTGGAATACCACAAGCTATTATGGTAGTTATTGCCACTAAAAATTACCAAGAAAGTTTTCGACCAGATTACACTCTCAATATAAATGATTTTGACAATCAAATTTTTTATCTTTTAATATACTTCTCAATCTCCATTTTATTAGGAGTTATAGCTTATGCGCATTCTGGAGCTAAGGCATCTGAAGGATATGTTAAAAAAGCAATTATAGAACATTATAATTCTTGCCCTAAATGCAAGGGCGGGAAAAATCACTGCACTTATCAGCCGGATAATTTATATGATTTTTTAATAGGCTTTGAGGCTCGATGTGTTTTTGGCACCTTAACAACAAGCCTGCTGCTATTTTTAAATACCTATCTCTACATAATTTTAACAAAAAAATATAACGTATCAATAATCACCAGTTCTATTATCTGCATAATAATTCTTTTTCTTGTGATTTATCATTACGTCTGGAGATACGACTTTAAAAGAGAAATAAGCAACAAAAAAAGGACACAATGGCTAACAACCATAGGTAGTTGTATTTTAACTAAAAAATATAATTACAAAATTATTTTCTGGATACTAATAGTCCCTTATTTAATGATAAGTCATTTCCCTTTATATAGTAAAAAACAAGAGAGAAAAGCAAAAGAAAGAATGAACTGGTGAACGTCATCGAGTCATCCCCCCCCCCATAAACGCAGAAAGCCGGACTTCTCAGCCCGGCTTTCCCATCAATCCCATCCAAATCCAATCCAACCTCATGCCAGCGTGAGATCGATGGTCCTTCTCGTCAGATCCACTTCATGTACCTTCACCTTCAACCGCTGACCGATTTGCAGGCGGCGGTGTTTGCGTCTGCCGACGAGTGAGTAGGTGGACTCGTCGTATTCGTAGTAGTCGTCCTTGAGGTTGCGCATGTGCACCAGGCCTTCGATGGCAAAATCGGTCATGCGCACGTAAATGCCGTACTCGGTCGCGCCGGTGATGACGCCGCCGTAGGTGTTGCCGAGATGGCTCGACATGTACTCGACCTGCTTGAGCTTGACCGACTCGCGCTCCGCCTCCGTGGCGATCTTTTCGCGCTCGTTGGTGATCTGGCAAACCTCGTTGATGGTCGCAGTGATTTCGCTGATCCTTTTGGACGAAATCTTATGACGCTTTTTGCGGATCGTTTCGTACTCGAACAGAATGCGGTGCACGACCAGATCGGGGTAACGCCTGATGGGTGAGGTGAAGTGCGTGTAGTGCTCGAAGCCGAGGCCAAAGTGGCCGTCGTTGGAGGACATATAGACCGCCTTCGACATGGAACGCAGCACCAGCTCGTTGACCAGGAACTCGACGTTGGTACCGTGAACCTTCTGCAGCAGCTCGCGCAGCGCTTTGGACGACACCGTGGCGCTCTCCTTGCCCTTGCGGTCAAGCTTAAGGTCAAAGCCGATCTTCTTGACGAAGTTGGCCAGCACCTGCACCCGCTCCATCTGCGGCGCGCCGTGCACGCGGTAGATGACCGGATGCGGATTCTTTTCGTTCTCGGCGTAACGGGCGGTCAGGTAGGCGGCCACCGTGCGGTTGGCCAGCAGCATGAACTCCTCGATCAGGCGGTGGCTGTCGAGCCGCTCCTTCTTGATGACCTCAACCGGCTCGCCCTTGCTACCGAGCTTGAAGCGCACCTCCTCGGTCTCGAACTCCAGGCCACCTGAATCCATGCGCTGGGCACGGATCGTCTTGCTGAGGCTTTCGAGCGCTTGCAGTTCCTTGACATAATCGCCCTTGCCCGCATCGAGAATCTGCTGCACGTCCTCGTAGGTGAAGCGACGCTTCGAGTGGATGACCGTTTTGTGGAACTCGAACTTCTTGACCTCGCCCTTTTTGTTGATGTTGAAGAACACCGAAAAAGCCATGCGATCCACACCCGGATTGAGGCTGCACACCTTTTCCGAGAGGCGCGAGGGCAGCATCGGAATCACGCGGTCAACCAGATAGACCGAGGTCGCGCGCTTGCGGGCCTCCTTGTCGAGCGCCGAATTCTCCGGCACGTAATGCGACACATCAGCGATGTGCACACCAACCTTGTATCCGCCCTTCGGCAGAATTTCAATCGAGAGCGCGTCGTCGAAATCCTTCGCATCGACCGGATCGATAGTGAACACATACTTGTCGCGGATGTCAAGCCGTTCGCCAAGCTCCTCGTCGGTAATCTCCTCGCGAACCTTTTCAGCGAAAGTCAGCAGCTCCTGCTCGAAGGTTTCGTCGATACCGAGGCCACGAGCAATCGCACTGACTTCGACCTGCGATTCACCAGCCTCGCCGAGAATCTCGACAACTTTGGCCTGAATCGTGCCATTCTTGAGGAACTCCAGATCGCCAACCAGCACCTTGGTGCCATCCTTGGCTTTTTTGGAGTCCTTGATAGCAATGTGGATTTCGGGAAGAATCTTACGCTGGTCAGGCTTGAGCAGGAAACGGCGGTTTTCGCGCTGGAGCGTACCGACGATGGTCGTCAGCTTGCGACTGACCACGTTGACCACAAGGCCCTCACACCGCTGGTGCGGCGACTGCCTGGAGACGTAGGTATCGGGCACCTTGGTGACCAGCACCTCGACCTCGTCGCCATGCAACCCCTCGCCGAGCATATTGGCACTGATGAAGACGTCGTCGTCGAAGCCCTCGACGTTGACAAATCCGTAGCCGTTCGGATGGGTGGTGAGCTTGCCCTGGTAGGTCTGATCGACCTTGTAGCGCTCCTTGCCCGGCTGCGGGAAGTGGCGGCCCTCGACCAGATGCTCCTCGTAGGTGTCGGGTTCCAGTCCGGCCCAGCCGTAGCAGCGGTCGCTGTCCTTGTCCACCACGCCCTCCTCCTGCAACTTGTGCAGCACGTACCAGAAACCGGGAAGCTGGCGCGATTCGCCGTAGCCCATCTGCCTGGCCAGTGCCACCGAGCGGAAGCGCTCGCCTTCGTGATCGGTCAGGAAGGCGATAATTTCCGTCGCCATCGAGGTTTCACCCCGCTTGAACAGAAACTCGTTAATCAGAATGTGATCGTTCGCCCGTACCTTTTCGCCGTTCTCATGCGCACGCGCCGGATGGTTTTTCTTTTTCTTCGCGGGACCTTTTGCGGGACGCGGTCTGGAATTCTTGCGTTGTCTTGCCACTCAAATACTTGATTAAAAATGTTTTGCTGTAATAGTCATTATGCTCAAAGGGAAACGATCCGGTCGCCGCTGCCGAAACGAAATCTAAAATTCAAGTACAGAATTTAATAAAAAAGGAACGTATTTCCGCTTCTTCCCCTTTAAAACCCCAAGTAACCCCTCCAGACCGTCGCACACCAGGCTCAATTCACAGACCCGAGCCAGTACAATTCAAATCTCTCAAATCAACTCCACCGATCCCCTCGATACCATTGAACGAAGGGCTACTGAGAAAAAAATGGTTGACAATGTTTTTTTTTCATTCGCGCCTCGACACCCCGTACGCCATATGCGACAAAAGAAGTCCTGATAGGCCTTTTCAGAGCTGCAACCGGCTCCGGAGGATGATGATAACGGCATAAATATCATACCGGACAACTCATTACCACAGCTCACCATAGTCACTATCGTTAACACGAAAACGACATAACGCACAACAACTTGCAGCACAGAAAAGAAATAACAATTGTTACCACAAAAACGTCACCCAGACCGAGCGGAAATGATGTATTTATATGCGCATAAACAATTGTTATCATCACACAAAACAGCAAAACAGCTGTTGCAACGTTTTGCATGTGACACTATATTGTGCCCTTATCTGCGACAAAAACCAGTATTACTCATACAAGGCAGACCTACATCCCTTATCCAGCTATCATATTCTTTCCCGCTATGGGATTACGGCATTAACCATCTGTCTGAAGGGGAGCATTTATGCACAAAACACACATATCACGCCGTCAGTTTCTCAAAGCGGCTGGCGTAATCGGCGGCATGTCCCTCTTGCATCCAATCTGGGGCATGGCCACAGCTCCGGCTACGGAGGGCGCCGCTGCAAGCAGCACGAGCACCTGGGTGCCGAGCATCTGTAACTTCTGCTCTTCGTTCTGCGACATCAAGGTCCAGACCAAAGAGAGCGATGGCGTGCGTCGCATCGTCAAAATCGATGGCAATGAGGAGAGCCCGCTGAATCGTGGACGCATCTGTGCCCGCGGTCAGGCCGGGCTTCGCCAGACTTACGATCCCGACCGCCTCAAGCAACCGCTGATTCGCGTCGCTGGCAGCAAACGCGGCGAGTGGAACTTCCGCGCCGCCACCTGGGACGAGGCCTACGAGTACATCGTCAGCCGCCTCCAGAAGGTCAATCCATGGGAAATCAGCCTCATCGGTGGCTGGACGGCCTGCGTGTCGTACATGCACTTCAGTCTGCCGTTCTGCCAGACCATGCAGATTCCCAATATCATCGCCTCGCCGCTTCAGCACTGCGTGACGGCGGGTCACCTCGGCACCGACCTGGTCACCGGCAACTTCAACGTCCACGACGAGATTCTAGCCGATTTCGAAAACGCCCGCTACATCCTCTTCAGCCAGAACAACGCTTCAGTTGCGGCCATCTCGACCGCCCGCGCCGTACGCTTCGGCCAGGCCAAGAAAAATGGCGCGAAGGTGGTCTGCCTTGACCCGAGAATGGGCGAGCTGGCCTCAAAAGCTGACGAGTGGATCGCTGTCAAGCCGGGCACCGACCACGCCTTCTTCCTGGCGATGCTGCACACCATGCTTCGCGAAAAGCTCTACGACGCAGCATTCGTCTCGAAGCACACCAACGCTCCGTTCCTCGCGTACAAAGGAGCTGATGGTTCGGTGCATCTTGCCGCTGACATGAGTGGAGGCAAGCCGTCGAAATATTACGTTTATGATGCTATCAGCAACAGCATCCGGGCAGTTCCGGCTTACACCAACAGCAACGAAAAAGCTGCCAATGGCAACCGCATCCAGCCTGCGCTCAACGCCCCAAAAGGCTTGAGCTGGAATGGCAACAAGGTCACCACAGTGTTCGACTTGTTCGTCGAAGAATCCAAGCCGTTCACTCCCGAGTGGGCCGCGGAGATCACCGATATTCCCGCCGAAACCATCCGCCGCATCGCTGTCGAGTTCGGTCAGGCCCGTCCGGCGCTGGTCGATCCGGGATGGATGGGCGCACGCTACCACCACGTTATCGGGCAACGCCGCCTGCAGGCGATCATCCAGACGCTGGTCGGCGGCATCGACAAGCCAGGAGGCTGGATGATGAGCGGCGAGTACCACCACCGCTCCGAAAAGGCATGGCACAACATGCAGCAAGGCATCGACAGCAGCCACGAGCCGCCGGTCGAACGCCCCGGCATGGGCTTCGCGTACGGTCTGCTCGACATCTTCGCCAACCCGAAGGCGTGGGAACATGGCAAACCAGCCCTCTCCTTCGCATGGGCAATGGAGCAGCAAAAGGCTAGCAAGCCCTCGGCATTCCTGCCGGCCATGGCCGACACCGGCCTGCTCGAAGCGGTCAAGGGTGAAATGACCTACAACGGCGAACCGTACCGGATGAAGGCGCTCATCATGAACGCGGCCAATCCAATCCGCCACTACTTCCCGGCCAAACGGTGGGAGGAGATTCTCACCAACGACAATCTCGACCTGGTCGTGGCCATCGACGTACTGCCTTCGGATACGACGCTTTACGCGGATGTGATCCTGCCGAACCACACCTATCTGGAGCGCAACGAGCCGCTGCTCTACCCGCTCGGCCCCGAAACCGGCATTGGTTACACCACCCGCCTGCGGGCGATCAATCCGCTCTTCGACACGCGCGACACGACCGACATTCTGTGCGAAATCACCCGGCGCATGGGCAAGCTCGACCACTATCTGGAGGGCATCGCCGAGTATGCAGGGCTTGATCCCGAAATGCTCAAGAGCGAGGCCGAAGCCGCACACAAGGCCGGCAAACCCCTCAACGAAGCGTTCCTCAAAACCGCTTACGTGGCGATGGGTAAATTCTCCGGCAAGCTCACCGGCAAGGAGATGACTGGCGCGCAGGTCGAGGCGACCATCAGGGACAAAGGTCTGCTCCTGCTCAAGAACGCCGACGAGGTGGTCGAAGAGATGAACCTGCCGCGCAAGCTTCCCGTGCCGACCATGTCGGGACGCCTGGAGCTGTTCAGCCCGATTCTCGAATCGTTCACCGAAAAGGCTGGGCCGCAGCCGATTTTCAATCCCGTGCTCGGCTACGTGCCGCGCGTGGTCACCGCAGAGGGCGACAAGAACGATCTCGGCAGTGACGAGTTCTACTTCACCTACGGAAAGGTGCCGGTGGTCTCGCATGCATCGACCAACAACAACAATGCGCTGCTCGCCGCGGTTACCGAGCCCAAGAAAGGCCCCTTCATGGGCCTGTGGATGAACACGGCAAAGGCGAAAGCACTCGGCCTGTCCAACGGTCAGGAGGTCGAGGTCACCAACCTCCGCTACGGCCCGAAGGTGAAAGCCACGCTCTTCACCACCGAAATGATCCGGCCCGATACAGTCTTCCTGCCCTCGGCCTACGGCAGCAGGAACAAAAAACTCAGCGTCGCCGGAGGAAAGGGCACTGCACTAAACGAACTGATGCCCTACAGCATCGAGCCTATCGCGGCGTCGTTCATGTCGCAGGAGTTCACCGTAAGCGTCAAGCCTGTAAACAGTTAACTGGAGGAGTAAGTATCTATGGCCCGATATGGAATGGTAATGGATATGCGTACCTGCGTCGGCTGTCAGGCCTGCATGGCGGCATGTTCGGCTGAAAACCAGACGCCCTTCTGGAACGAGAAGTTCCGGACGCATGTCGAAGACAAAGAACAGGGTTCATTCCCTGATGTGCGCAGAGTGCTGCTTCCGCGCCTCTGCATGCACTGCGAAAACACCCCGTGCCTGTCGGCCTGCCCGACCGGGGCAACCCATATGAACGATGATGGTATCGTGCTGGTCAACAACGACCGCTGCATCGGCTGCTACGCCTGCTGCATCGCCTGCCCGTACGACGCCCGCTATCCCTACGACCGCGAGGATGTCGAAAAGGAGCACGAACTGTACGGCGAGGATGTCACCCACATGGTGCCCCACGTTGACAAGTGCACCTTCTGCGTGCAGCGACTGGCTCAAAATCTGGAGCCCGCATGCGCAGCCACCTGCCCGACCCATTCAAGGATCTTCGGCGATCTCGACGACCCGTCGAGCGAAGCGCACAAGCTTGCCACCAGCGGCAAGGCGCAGGCGCTGAACCAGGGGCTCGGCACCTCTCCGAAAGTATTTTACATCCCATCATAGCAAGGAGGCCCTCATTATGACGTTTGTACATCAGGAAGTATGGCACTGGCAGATCGCCACCTACCTTTTTCTTGGAGGTCTGGGAGGCGCTACCTTTGCCATCAGCGCGGTACTCCACCTCTTCGAGGGATGCGACCGCAAAATGCTGTCCGTGGCCGTCATGTCATCGATCTTCTTTTTGGTGCTTGGCACCATCTTCCTGCTCGCAGACATGCTCCAGCCGCTCAAGGCAATCTACGCCCTGACCAATCCCAAATCGTGGATTTTCTGGGGCGTGGTGTTCATCAACTTCTACTTTGTATCGGCCATCGCTTACGTGATACCGCTACTCGAAGCGTGGCCAAAGCTCGAACCGATCATCCAGAAGATTCCCCAATCGATTCTCGGCCTTCTGGAGCGCTTCAACAAGCTGGCCGCTCTGGCCGGTTCGGCGGCAGGCTTTCTGGTGGCCATCTACACCGGCTTGCTGATTTCGGCAGCTCCGGCCATCAACTTCTGGAACACCCCGGCCCTGCCTCTGCTGTTCGTGATCTCGGGATTCTCCACCGGCGCAGCCTGGCTCTTGCTGCTCTCGACCTTTTCGAAGAACGAGTTCGCCTACAAAATCTCCAGCAAGCTCGAACAGCTCGACGCCGTGCTGATCGTCACCGAGCTGATCATTCTCGGTGCCTACTTCAACTTCGCGATGTTCCTGCCCACCGGCGCTCGCGCCTCGGCGGAGTTCCTGTTCCAGAGCCCGCTCTTTATCGGTGGTTTCTTCGTGGCGGGTCTGCTGATTCCGCTGATGATCGAGACCTACAGCATCTTCTTCGCAGGCCAAGGCCACGAAGAGAAGAAGTCCGCACTACCGGTTCTGGTGGCCAGCTCGCTGGTGCTTTTCGGCGGTTTCCTCTTGCGTATCTATGTTCTGAAAGCCGGTATGTTCCAGTTCCCCTGGTAACCTACGGCTTGAAAGCAAAAATCTTGACGCCCGGTCTCCGCCTGTCGGAATACCGGGCGTCCATCGTTTAACCACCATGAGTTCACCATTGCAGAAAGCGCTCGTCTTCAAATTTCTGAGCCGCTGCCTGGCCTACCCGAACCAGGCCTTCATTCCCACGCTCGTTGAAGTCTCCGAGCAGATCGAGACCGGCAAGGAGGAGCGCCAGGCGCTGATCCGGGCCTTCGAGTTCGAAGAACAGGAGCCACTCCAGGGCGAATACACCCGCCTCTTCCTCAACGGCTACCCGCACACCGTCTGCCCGCCCTACGAGTCGATCTATCTCGAAAAAAGGATGCACGGAGACGCCGCCGTAGCCGTCCAGAAAGCCTACTCCGAATGGGAGGTGAGCGTCGATCCCGGCCTCATCGACCACCTCTCCACCGAACTCGAATTCCTCGCCTTCCTCGCCTCCGCCGAGTCGCTGGACAACGAGGTCAGCACAGATGCAAAGAAGGCCGCAGAACAGTTCATCAAACGCCACATCTGCCGCTGGGCGCCACAGTTCACCGAGGATCTGAAAGAGGGCGCAAAGATGGGTTGTTACCGGATGCTTGGGGAGATGATGAAGGAAGTGCTGGGGAGATATTGTCCGGAAAAGTGACTGATAGGCAGCAGCTATAAGGGAATTTAAACGGAGTCTATAATTACTTGTCTCTGTCACTTACGGTTCTTAAGGTGAACCGGTCAGCGGTTGAAGCTGAAGGGACATGAGGCCGATTTGATGATAATGACAATTCAGCTCTCGCTGGAGTGTGGGTTAGTTGGATTTGTTGGAATTGATGAGAAAACCGGGCTGTAGAGTCTGGCTTTCTGTTTTATAGTGGTGGTGTTAAATCCAAGCGACCATTTTGGACAATTAGCTAACGAAGCTCTGCAAGGTATTCCTCATCATTGATTGAAGATTTATCACTGTTATAACATTTGAACTCACTGTTTTTTACGCAGCGCAGCAGAGTCAAAATCCAGCACAGTGATTTGTTAGGCCAATTTATATTATTCCCTTTGCGTGAAATGCATTAAATATCATGAAAAGAGCCGCTATCCAGTTTGTGTAAGCAAAAAGCCTTTTTAAATGTTTTGGCTTTGATTTTAAAGCAAATTTTACGCCTATTATTCCTCCGATGATTGTAACAAAAGCCAGTGGAATCGCCAACGAAGGATTAAAATCGCCTTGGATAGCATGTCCGGCAAATCCCATTAAAGCCGTCGTCGCAATTAACACAGATGCTGTTCCAACTGCTGTATGCATAGAAACTCCGAAGGCCAATACCATTAGGGGAAGTAAAAAAGATCCTCCTGATACACCAACCATGCCGGAAGCAAAACCCGTTAGAATAGTGACTGGCAGAGCGATCCACAAGTTAACACGATATAGTTCATCGCCAGATTTAATATTTATGATCCCCAAACGACTGTTTACTCTGCTGTTTTGTTTTTCTGAAACAGTAATTAGCATTATCATTCCGGCTATCAGTAGCATAACTGCAAATATAATTTTAAGAATAAAGCCGCTGAATAAATGAGAAAAATATCCTCCACCAAGAGCAGCTAACGCTGTAAAAGATCCGATTAAGATGGCTAATGTCCAGGATACGGATTTATTCTTCTGGAAAAGAACCATTGCTGCAATAGACGCTGAAAAAAGAATGAACTGGCCGGTTGTTGCGGCTTGGTGCATAGGAATATCGGCAATCGCAAGAATTACAACATAAAAATTGCCCCCACCCTTACCGACCATAGTCATGGCAATTGCCGCAATGAAAATAAGAAAACTGACGATAAGCAAATGTGACATAAATTACTCTATATTATTTTGAAGAGCCTTAAAGATTTTCCCAGGCATTAAAGAATCGGTTAAATCTGAATATCCACCTGCAATAATACGCACGTCCGAATAATTCTTTGACAAATGAAGAACCCCGCCGCAAGCAGCGGGGTATCTTGAGGACAACACCTGAATACTTTACGCCGTAAACGGCGGGGTATTCACCCTCAGGGAATAAAAAAGGCCTGAAACCCGGAGGAAAACGGCGATATTGAAAGTGACCAAACGATTAGTATCTGCCGAATTCAAAAGGAGTTTCAGACCATGAGACAAGTTACGACGATTCTGGGAGAGTTGCTCAGGATTTTTCCGAGATACGAATTCGAGAAGCTCGAAAAGCAGTACCAAAGCAACCGCTATACGAAGTATTTCAATGGATGGCAACAGTTGGTCACGCTCCTGTTCGCCCAAATCGACGGCCATGACAGCCTCCGGGGCATCGAAACC
>DRSQ01000229.1 GCA_011372505.1 Chlorobaculum parvum
ACGGCGAAAGGAGGACTCTCATGCGTCCACGTCCCCTCCTGCTGGTGGTTAGCTTCGTTCTCGCAAGCAGCCTCTGGGCGGCCCATCGGCCCACCGGCGCGTCGCAGCAGCGTCCACGAATACCCAAGCTGCACCGATACTGAGGTCTGGTTGGCGATCAGGCCGATGTTTCTGCCCGCCAGCAGGTCGGGATTGCCGAGCAGGATGTCGAGACCGTTGATGACCATGCCGTTTGTTGAGATGAGAGGTTCAGAGCGGAATGCGCACGTCCGGTGGCGCGGCGATCGAATTTCTGACGATTTCATCCGGGTCGATCATCGTACCAGGTAGCAGCACGGAGTGCTCCACGACCGCATCCTTTGCGATGGAGCAGTGCGCGCCGATCACCGAATTGGTGACCGTTGCATCCGGGCTGATCGAGGCTTCAGGCGAGATCCGATGGGGAAAAAAGCCGATCTGCTGTTTCATTTCCGCCGCAAGTTGAAGGATACGCAAATTATCGTCAAGGTTCGCGCGGTAAAAGTTCGGCAACGTACCGATGTCCTGCCACAAACCCTTGTGCTCGTAAAAGGCGAGGCCTTCATTCTCCACGAGCCCGTTGAATCCGGTTTCAACGATGCCTGAGTAGCCGTTTTCCAGATGTTGGAAAATAGCTGGGCTTAGCACTGCCGTCCCGGTGTAGATGAAGGACGAGTCAAGCCCGGTGCTGCGCCGGTTTCGGAAGTCGAGCACTCGGCCATCTTTGACGCCGATGTGGCCGATCTCTGCGGCCAGCGGGGTTTCGTACAGGGCCAGCGTGCCGCCAGTGCCGGCGCGGCGGTGGGTGTCGATGAGCGAGCGCAGGTCGATGTCGCTGATGATGTCACTGTTGATGAGCAGGAACTCATCATCGCCGAGCAGCGCTTCGCACTTCTTTAATCCACCGCCAGTGCCGAGGATGGTCGGCTCTTCGGACAAGACGATTTCGAGGCTGCCGAAATCATGTTCGTCGAAAAAGCGGCGGATGCTCTCCTGATGGTGGTGAATGTTGATGATCGCTTTGCTGATGCCAGCTCTTTTCAGCAGGAAGAGTGAGTAGCAGAGGCTCGGCACATTCAGCACCGGAATGAGCGGCTTGGGTAGGGTATCGGTCAGCGGCTGCAGGCGGGTGCCGAACCCCGCGGCCAAGACAAATGCATTCATGACGGTCAGCAGGAAATGATTGGTTCAAGCAGTTTGCCTGCGGTGGCCAACTCCGGGCGTGCCTCGATGTAGTCCCGCAGGTAGCTCAGCGTCGGCGCGATGTTGGCCTCGAACGAGGAGTTGCCAGCTCCCAAGGTCTGGTAGCAGAATGTGCCAACCGCCTTGATGTTGCGTTGAAAGGCCATCAGGTCAAACAGGCGGAGGTACTCCTGCCAGCTCATCGAAGTGAGGCTTTGCTGGCGGATTTGGTCGAAATGGTAGCGTTTCAGCTCTTCGAGGAGGCCGACGTCAAGCTGCACATAGGAGTCGCGCAACAGCGACACCGCGTCGTACTGCGGCAGGCCCATCCGGGCGTCCTGGAAGTCGATGACCACCGGTTCGTCGCCGAAGAGCATAATGTTGCGGCTGTGGAAATCGCGGTGGTTCAAGACGAAGTGCTCTGGCAGCATCAGCAGCTCCGCGATCGCGACAAACTCCTCGCGAAGCCGCGCGATGGCCGCTTCGCCGAGCCGTCCAGTGAAGTAAGCGTTCAGCGCGTGCTCGATGAAGAAGTCGAACTCGAACATCAGCTTTTCGTGGTCGAAGTTGAGCGAAAAGGGAATCATCGAATCCGCTGTTTTGCCGTCCGGTCGGATCGACTGGATTCTGACGAGCAGATTGATGACCTGGCGGTACCGCTCGGCAAGCTGGCCTGCGTTGAGTTGTGGAATTTCGTCCTGAAGCATCAGGTCGCCGCAATCTTCGAGCAGCAGCACTCCCGTATCGCCAGATGTTTCGTATACTTCGGGCACTCGAATTTCGTGGCACGCAAACAGATCGTGGACGATGAGGAACGGGTAGCGCTCCGGCGCGATGTTGAGGAGCACCGGGTCGATGCAGGCGATGGCTGAGCCGCGCCGTGAATTCACGCGAAAGTAGCGCCGGGTCGAGGCGTCGCCCTTGATGTTCTGAATATCGAGGATCGGGCGTTCGCTTGGCGGATAGAGCTGGCGGATGGAGTCGAGAACGTCCATGTGGGTGGTGGAAGCGGCGGATAAAAAAAAGCACCTTACGCTGGCGCGCAAGGTGCTGGTCAGTACTGAAGGCGCTTCTTACTTGGAAGAGCTGCCACCGAGATTGGATGACACGTTCTGCAATACCTGATTGACAGTGTTGACAACATTGCCACCCAGATCGGTCATGGTTTTTCCGAGAGGTTCGGCCATTTCTGAAGCGGCTTTGATGCCACTGTTCAGCATCTCGAGCTGTTGTTGGCCAAGTTTGGCGAAGGTGTCCATAAGGGCTGAAATGGAACCTGCCAGATCATTGTTTGAACCGTTTGCCATAATGTGTATAGGTTTTGCGTTGAAAAGAATTTACAGAAAAAATGATGTGTCTTTTTCGAGATTACTTGCTGTTCTTGGTACAGTCCATTTGCCGGACTGGTAGTTGACAGTTAAGTTAAAACATTTTATTCACGAACGCAAACAGTTATTGTCTCGTCAACATAATGAGCCACATGAGCCAAAGTCTCTGCGTGGGTGGTTTTGGCCCTGAAAGCTTTGGTATCGGGGTTACTGTTGTTTTTTCTGTTTTCCGATAAATTTATTGAGCAGAAAAACGATGATGACTCCGGAAAGGTAGAATGCAACCGGCGCGAAAATCGTCGTGTAGTTTGTCGGGTCTTCCATGGGTCAGAAGATATTTTTTTTATTCGATGGTTCCAGGGCGTTGTTCTTTTCAAACGAGTCGAGCTGGTTGCGCAGATGCTTCCGGAAGGCAAGGCTTGAAATCAAATTGATCAGGGGATAGGGGTTCATGCGAACCCTATTGAAAATGTTCTTCCAGGAGTAGCTCTGGTAGTATATCTGCATGAACTTGTGCTGGAATGAGACCGGATCATAATTTACCGATTTAACCACAAGGTTGAGGGCGTTGTACTTGTCCCAATCTTCATCGGTGATCAGGCCCTTTTCCTTGTATTCGTGATACATTTTTGTTCCGGGGTAGGGCGTAATGATTTGAATGATGGGCATGAAGACATGGTTGCGTCCAATGAACCTGACCAGCTCGTCCATATCTTCGAAGCTGTCGAGGTCAGGATTGATCAGGAAGTTGCCCTGAATATTGAGCCCGGCTTTTCTGCAGCGTTCGATGACTTCGACGATTTTATCTGCCGAGTTGACATGCCCCTTGTTATAGGCTTCCAGCGTGCTTTGCTTGATTGATTCAAAGCCCACCAGCGCCATATTGCAACCGGCGTCAACCAGGCGTTTGACGGTCTCGTCGTCTTCGAGGAAGTTCATGCTCAAAAAAACGCTGAACATAATATCGCACTCCTTGAGCAGATCGAGTGCTTTCCAGAGTCGTGTTTTGCTGATACCCAGGTTTTCATCACAGAGCATGAACCAGGGTTTGGCGTTTTTCCGGCTGTTGTTATTAAAAAAAGCCTCCTTTGCAGCCGTGATCTGGGCCTTCAGTTCCTCATCATTCTGGCGTCTGTACAGTTTTCCTGTAAAGTTTGGCGTGACGCAGAAAGAGCACTCATAAGGACACCCTCTGGTGATATAGATTGGGATCGATTTCGTGCTGTCAACTTTCTCCCTTTTTGAGGCCTCGGCGATTCTCTTGTAGTTCAGCGGTGCGATAGTCTTGACGGGAGGGAAATCCTTTGCGTCATAGAGCGGCTTGAGCTGCTTGGCTGCAACGTCTTCAAGAATGGTGTCCCAGAGATTCTCTGCTTCTCCGCAGACAATGCAGTCCGCATGTTCCCTGGCCTCTTCAGGATTGAACGAGACATGAAGTCCTCCAAGGATGACTGTTGTTCCTCTTTTCCGGAATTCATCCGCGACTTCGTAAGCTCTTTTGGCATCGATAGTTCGTGAGGTGATTCCTACGAAGTCATATTGTTTGTCATAATCGATGGTGTCGCCGAAGCGCTCATCAATTATTTCGATATTATGGTGTTCTGGTGTTATGCTGACTAGGACGCCGATGGCCATATGGAACAGCGGCTTCTGGTTGGTCTTCGAGTCCTTGTGCCCTTTTGGAGCGACAAAGAGGATGTCAAGCGATCTGGTTTTTTTTGCTGTAACGGTATCCATAAGAGAACTCAGTCGTTGCCTTGTTACTCAAAAGGCTCGTGAATGGTAAAAATCCGGAACCCCCAGATCCACCTTTTGTTGCGGCACTGTGGTTTGCCGTGATTGCGCGCAGGTCGAACATGCGGGTATCGCTTGCGTGTGCATTGATTATAGTAAAATCACCAGTATAATGAAAAGAGCATCTTGGAAAAGTGTTGGTAATTGCAGTTTGCATGAA
>DRSQ01000230.1 GCA_011372505.1 Chlorobaculum parvum
CTTGACTTTTATGGTAAAATTTAAGAAGTTCATGACAGGCCAGTCTCGCAAGGCACCGTTGATAAGCGTCACATGAAACGAGATATGAAGAAACGAACTAATAACTTGTTCCAGCCGACTACGTCGCCTGGAATCGCGGCGCTCACTTCGTTCGGCCTTGTCCCGTCGCCTTGCGCCGGAACAAGCCACTTCACCTGACGGCTCAGCCGTCGAACCTGCGGTTCGCCGCCTGCTCCGCAGGTGAGCGCTGCGATTAGGCATATAGAGCATACTTTTTGAGTGTTACAATGCACAAAAGTCCATTTTTTTCGGATTTTCAGTTGCACAATCCGGATATTCTCTTAGATTATGAGCCATAACATCGTGGGGTGGAGCAATTGGTAGCTCGTCGGGCTCATAACCCGAAGGTTGCAGGTTCAAGTCCTGTCCCCACCACTACAAAAGCCGCCTAAATCACAAGGCGGCTTTTTTTATTGGAGCGATGAGCTGGCCGAGCAAGAATTTCCCAGCTTTATCGTCGAAAAATACCAAGAGCAAAACCCTATAGATGTTGTGCTTTGTCATCGAAACGATTCTTGCCTCTCATCTGTTTTTTCAACAAATTGACCAATGCATAACACACTAACATCACAGCTATACAACCATGTTTTATTTCGATCCGGTATATTTTTTGTTCGCCCTGCCGCCGCTTCTGCTTGGCCTTTGGGCGCAGTTCAGGGTCAAATCGGCTTTCAAGAAGTACTCGCAGGTGGCAACCCAGAGCGGCATAACGGGAGCACAGGCCGCCATGAAGATTCTGCAACGCGGAGGCTTGAGTAATGTCAATGTCGAGATGACACGGGGAATGCTGTCAGACCACTATGACCCGAGCCACAAGGTCTTGCGACTCAGCGAAGATGTGTACAACCTCCCAAGCATTGCATCGGTTGGCGTTGCGGCGCACGAGGCGGGGCACGCGCTTCAGGACAAGAAGGATTACTTCCCGCTCACCATCCGCTCTGCGATGGTGCCAGTGGTTTCAATCGGCAGCTGGCTTGGCCCGATCCTGTTCATGGTGGGCTTCTTCATGACCGGTATGCTCGGCACGTTTGGCACTTCGGTTGCCTGGGCGGGCATCATCCTGTTCGGTGCCACAGCGCTTTTTGCAGTGGTTACGCTGCCGGTAGAGCTGGATGCCAGCCGCCGTGCCAAAGAGCTGCTGGTCTCACAAGGGATCGTGTCTCAGCGCGAAATGCAGGGAGTGAACGCCGTGCTCGACGCCGCAGCCCTGACCTACGTAGCCGCCGCCGCACAGGCGATCATGCAGTTGCTCTATTATGTGATGGTCATGAACCGAAGAAATTAATTACAAGAGGCAAGGAAGAGAATATAAAGGGGCGGCCAACCGGTCGCCCCTCTTGTTTTTCATGCTGGTTTTGGCGAGCTACTCATTGCTCGTCGCTTGCACACCGCTTCCCGATCACCTTGAGTACCTCCTGACGCATCTGCTGGTAAGGAATAGCACCAGCGGTACTCCATTGAATCTGACCGCCGACAAAGAGCATCAGCGCCGGAATACCTTGAACATGGAAGCGGGCAGCTGCATCTGGCTGCTGATCAACGTTGACCTTGACAACAGTTACCCGGTCTTTAAACTCTTTGGCAAGCTGTTGAATGGCTGGAGCCACAGTCTTGCAAGGGCCACACCAATCAGCCCAGAAATCAACAAAAACAGGCAATTCGCTTGTTCTGATAAGATCGTCAAGTGATTTAGCCATAATGATTGAAAAAAAATTATCGTTTAGCAACCTATACAAAAAAGCCGACGTCAGTGACAGGACTCTTGCATAGAAAACAGTTCTGATCCTTTGACCGTTTCGATCATCTGACCGGAGTGTAGCTTATGAGCAAGCCCTCAGGATTGACGCTGCTGAAACTTATAGCCTACCGGCAAGGTTGATCTGAAAAATTACGGTTCACCGCCCTGTTTTTTGAACGGCTCTTTGTCGAAAAACGGGCATCTTCATTACCAATTGCCGATGAACGACATCCTCGAAAAACCGAGAAAAATATACGTCACCCGCTCGATCGAATTCAATGCCGCCCACCGGTTGTTCAATCCCGAACTTTCTGAAGAGGAAAACCAATGCCTCTACGGAAAGTGTAGTGGCGAGTATGGTCACGGTCACAACTATCTGCTTGAAATCACCCTTTCAGGCCCGATCGACCGAAAAACCGGCTATCTTTTCGACCTGAAAAAGCTGAAAACCATTCTTGAAGAGGAAATCGTCGCACGGTTTGATCATCGGCACATGAACTTCGAGGTCAAGGAACTTCAGAACCACGTCCCGACAACGGAAATTCTGGCTGTTGTCGTGTGGGACATCCTCGAAACGCGACTGGAAACCATTACCAAACAGGAGGTTAGCCTCCATAAAGTCAAAATACATGAAACAGGAAAAAACAGTATCACCTATCGTGGAGAATAACCGATCTGCAGAATCACGACTTTCGCAATGCGATCTCGATGAGTGCTTTGATGAAGCTTGCGACCATCAGGAAGAGGAACGCCTCAGCTTGATGGGCAATGCCGTATACAGCCTTCTGCAAGGTATTGGAGAGGATCCCGAGCGTGAAGGGCTGCTTATGACCCCGGAGCGGGTAGCCAAATCTCTGCGATTTCTGACCAAAGGCTACGAGCAGGATCCAGAAAAGTTGCTGATGAAGGCGCTCTTTACCGAGTCGTATGATGAAATGGTACTGGTCAAGAATATTGACCTCTACTCGATGTGTGAGCACCACATGCTCCCCTTCTTCGGCAAGGCGCACGTGGCCTACATTCCTGACGGGAAAATCGTAGGCCTGTCCAAGATTCCGAGAGTGGTTGAGGTGTTCGCCCGGCGACTTCAGGTGCAGGAGCGCCTGACCCAGCAGATTCGGGACGCCATCCAGAACGTGCTCAACCCGCGCGGCGTGGCCGTGGTGATCGAAGCAACCCACATGTGCATGGTGATGCGCGGGGTTGAAAAACAGAACTCGGTGACTACAACATCAGCCATGTCGGGCGACTTCATGACCAGCCAATCCACCCGAAGTGAATTCCTTCGACTGATCGGCAGCCACTAACGTCGCGCCAAACAATCAGCGCAGCACATAACGGCAAAAGGCCTCCACGTCTCCGATGGATTTTCGAGAAGTGGAGGCCTTCACTGTTCCAGCCACTCTTCAAGCACTTCGTACCCCGTTTCGACAGCTCGAGCCAGATGAGCACGCATCGGCCCACTCAAGCCGTTACCCAAGCCGAGGTCATGCGGCGGCGCCCCGATCAGCACGGTCTCAGGAGGCACCTTGTCGTGCAGCTTCGCAATGCTGAGAAGTTCGCTCAGCCCCATCTGGTGCGCTGACATCTTGCGATGGATAAATGCCGGAAGTTCTTCATTCCGGTAACAATAAACTTTTGGTTCGTATTCAACGGGAATAATAGAATCGAACACCATCAAGGCGTCGCACGACTCGAAATAGTCGAGCAGGTAAAGCCCCTGCGTTCCCCCATCAACGAACTGCGCTGATTCAGGCCAATCGCCTGAAGCCTCCAGCGTGCGAACCGCCTCGACGCCGAAGCCCTCGTCACCAAAGAGGATATTGCCAAGGCCAACGACGTTGATTTTGTTCACCAGAGGAAATGCTATAAAGTTATGGGACTACTGGGACACTTGGGACTGTTGGGACTTGTGGAACTGATTGGAACAACACCCGATGCCTCCAAAACTTGTCCACAAAGTCCACCACTTCGTCCACTAAGTCAACCATGAGCTACAACGCTGCCTCGTCTTCAACCTTTTGCTTGTAACCGGTAATAATTGAAGAGGTTACGCTGCTTCGATCGACGATGTCGTGGCGGAAGACAGCATAGAGATGCACCAGGATGTAGAACGGGAAAATCCAGGCTACAGCGTGATGGGCAAAGCGAAGATTGTAGCTGCCGCCAAAGAACGGGAGCATCCAGCCAAAGAGACTTTCCCAAAGGCCGCCGGGGTTGTTCTCACCATACATCGCCAGCCCAGAAAAGATCATGAAAAGCGAGCCTAGGAAGATGAACAGAAAATGGGTCAATGCTGCCACTGGGTTATGGCCGACGTAGTCTGGTTCTCCCTTGCGCAGAAAGAGGTAGGCGGCCATCTGCTCTTTGAAGGGCTTTCCCCACCACGAAGGCTTCCAGGGCTGGAAGCCGCCGAAGCGGGCGTACTGATCGTTGCGGGCCATCAGTGCGTAGTACATCCGGAACAGGAAGTTGGCGATAAACACGAAAGCCACGGCGAAGTGCACGCCGCGCCAGGTGGCCATGCCGTGGCGGAATACCGCCTCTCCGGATGGCGAGGCCATCACCGGGTAGGCAATGTACATACCAGTGCCGAAGAGCGCCGCGATGCAGATGGCGTTGATCCAGTGGTAAAACCTGACCGGCAGACGCCAGACATAGATTTCCTCGATAATCCGTCCCATGACAACCTCCGTCTTAAACGATCGTTACCTTCGTAATCTCGTTACCGTTCATATCGAACACGTGCGATGCGCAGGCAAGACAAGGGTCAAACGAGTGCACCGTGCGCAGAATTTCAAGCGGCTGCGACGGATCGTGCATCGGCGTGCCCTTCAGTGCGGCTTCGTACGCGCCGGAGTTGCCGCGACCGTCACGCGGTGATGCGTTCCACGTCGATGGCACCACGATCTGGTAGTCGCCAATCTTGCCATTTTCGATCCTGATCCAGTGACCGAGCGAGCCACGCGGCGCTTCGGTGTATCCGAAACCTTTGCACTCCTTCGGCCAGGTCGACGGCTCCCAGCGTTCGCTGTTGAAGGTCTGGTAATCACCGGTTTTAACGTTTGCAACCAGCTCGTCGTAGAAGTGGCGCATAAAGCCTGCGGTCTGCTTGCACTCGATGCCGCGCGCCGCCGTCCGTCCGAGCGTCGAGTAGAGCGCTTCTGGACCGACGTCGAGTTTGGAGAGCACCATCCCGACCGTCTCGGTGATCATCGGATCGCCCTTTGCGTAGGCCACCAGCACACGGGCCAGCGGGCCGACCTCCACCGGCTGCTCCTTCCAGCGCGGCGTTTTGAGCCAACTATACTTTTTGTCCGTATCGAGGAACTCGAACGGAGGCTTCGGGCCGGTGTAGTTCGGGTTGGTCTCCCCCTCCCAAGGATGTTTGCCGTCATCGCTGCCGTCGCTGTAGGTGTACCAGCTATGGGCGATCTCCTCCTTGACCTGTGACATGTCGCGCGGATCGACGTCGAGCACTGTCGTAAGATCCTTGCCCATAACCACGCCGCGCGGCCACAGCAATGTATTGTAATCGTCGAGCGTAGTCTCCGGAAAGTCGCCGTAACTCATGAAGTTACCGAGGCCGCCACCGTAGAGCCACCCCTTGTAGAAACCCGCGATGGCGATGAGATCGGGAATATAGACCTGGTCGATGAACTCCTGCGTGCGGTCGATGATCGTCTTGACCATCGAGAGCCGCTCGATGTTAATCGACGTGTCGCTGTTGGGATCGATGGCGCAGGCCATGCCGCCCACCACGTAGTTCGGATGGGGGTTCTTGCCGCCGAAGATGGTCTGGATCTTGACGATCTCCTTCTGGAACTCGAGCGCTTCGAGGTAGTGCGCCACGGCGATCAGATTCACCTCGGGCGGCAGCTTGTAGGCCGGATGGCCCCAGTAGCCGTTCGAGAAGATGCCGAGCTGGCCGCTCTCGACGAATGCCACAAGCCGCTTCTGCAAGTCCCTGAAGTAGCCGACCGAGGACTTCGGCCAAGGCGAAATGCTCTGCGCGATCTGCGAGGCCTGCTTCGGATCGGCCTTCAGCGAGCTGACCACATCGACCCAGTCGAGAGCGTGCAGGTGGTAGAAGTGCACCAGGTGATCCTGCGTCTGCTGCGTGGCGTTCATCAGGTTCCGGATGATGCGTGCGTTTTTCGGAATCTCGATTCCGAGCGCATCCTCGACGCAGCGCACCGACGCCAGCGCGTGCACGGTGGTGCAGACGCCGCAGATGCGCTCGGCGAAGGCCCAGGCGTCACGCGGATCGCGGCCCTTGAGGATCACCTCGATGCCGCGCCACATGGTACCGGTGCTGTAGGCATCCTCGATGACGTTGGCGTCGTTCATCTTCGCCTCTATTCTCAGATGCCCCTCGATGCGGGGAATCGGATCGACAACGATTTTCTTCGACATGCTACGCTACTCCTTGGGTTATTGTTCTGGGTACCTTTAAAAAGCGTCATGAGCGGCTTGAGTGCAAAGCGGATGGAGCGGAGAAACCGGAGCGTACAAATAGTACGTGAGGATTTCGAGCACCACCCAACGCAGCAATCGAGACGCGCAACAGCTTTTTAGGGGTGCCCATCGGATTCCTTTCCGTCACCGCGATGCTTGACCGCCGTCACTGCAGCATGAGCAGCCGCACCGGCTGCGGCGGCACCGAGTGCCACCATGCCGATCTTGTCGGCAGTCGAATCGGTGCCGAACAGCTCGACATCGGCCAGGCGCGTGTAAAATGGCCCCTTGTCCCAGAAGTTCGGTTCGGAACAGCCGATGCAGGGGTGGCCGGAACCGATGGGGAAGCTCGTGCCCTCGTTCCACTGGATCTTCGAGCAGGAGTTGTAGGTGGTCGGCCCCTTGCAGCCCATCTTGTACAGGCACCACCCCTTGCGGGTCGATTCGTCGTCGAACGACTCGACGAACATCCCCGCGTCGAAGAACGAGCGGCGGTAGCACTTGTCGTGAATCCGGGTGCTGTAGAAGGCTTTCGGGCGGCCCATGCGATCCAGCTCCGGAAGCTCGCCGAAAGTGTGTACGTGGGTGATCACGCCGGTCATCACCTCGGCGATAGGCGGGCAACCGGGCACCTTGATGATCGGTTTGCCGCTGATGATCTTGTCGATGGGTTGCGCTCCGGTCGGGTTAGGCTTGGCGTTCTGCACGCAGCCGAACGAAGCACACGCGCCCCACGCAATCACCGCCGCCGCATCGGCAGCCGTCTCCTTGAGCACGTTCTGGAACGAGTCACCGCCAATGATGCAGTACATGCCGTCATCCTTTGTTGGCACGTTCCCCTCAACGGCGAGAATGTACTGCCCTTTGTAGTCCTTCATGATCTGCTTGCGAACAGCTTCAAGCTGATGGCCCGCAGCAGCACTCAGGGTGTCATCATAATCGAGGGAGATCATGTTCATGATGACATCGGCAACGATGGGGTGAGAAGAGCGGATGAAGGATTCAGTGCAGCAGGTGCATTCAAGACCGTGAAGCCATATGACCGGCGTGCGGGGCTTGGTCTCCATGGCGTGAACGACCTTGGGGAGCATCGAAGGCGCAAGGCCAAGAGCGACAGACGTTAAACTGCAAAACTTCAGGAAATCCCTTCGGGAGAGGCCTCGTGACTGAAATACCTCCACGAATGTCTGCTTTTGTTGCATGGA
>DRSQ01000231.1 GCA_011372505.1 Chlorobaculum parvum
ATCTCGCCGAACAATTATCTTTCAAAGCAGAGATAACACCGGGAGGGAATTATGAACGCCGAAACGAAGGTCATCAAGCACAAATTATCAGTCCTGGAATTGGCCGAAGCGTTGGGCAACGTCTCTGCTGCATGTCGTCAACGAGGCGTGTCACGCCCCCAGTTCTACGACTACAAACGGCGGTTCCAGACTCATGGCATGGAAGGCCTGCGAGACCTACCGCCTATCGCCAAGCATCACCCAAATACCACCCCACCTGAGACCGTAGAGAAAATCAAGGGATTGGCCATGACCTCGATTTTAAAAAATCTGTTCTAGTAAGGTGCTTTAGAATACATGTAAAATCTTTTTTGGGATTATGATGTTGGAGTGTGTTGCTTTTGCTCAAAGAAGTGAGTAGAGCTGATTTATAAAATCTTTACTCTAAGCTCGTTCAGTCCCTGACGCTTTTTTGGCCGCCTGTTACTTCCCCTGTAAAATCCCCCGCAAATCCGCGGTCATGGCAGCCATGACCAGAATCACGCTGGCGTTGCGGTTGATGGAGCGCATGGCTTCTTCGATCATGCTTGAGGCGCGGTAGAGGTCACGGTTGGGGAAGGCTTTGACGAAGCGGTCGGTGTTTTCCGCGATATCGGGGTTGTTGAGTTCCGGGAAGGCGTGGTCGATGCTTCGGCGGGTGACGTCCTGGAAGAAGAGCAGGAGCGCGTCAAGGAAGATGAGCTGTTCGGTGCGCGTGGAGCTTTTGGCCAGCTCTTCGCACGCGCCGATGGCTTCGTGGAATTTGGCGGGGACGAGGATGTTGCGGAGGTAGTCGATGGCTTTGTTGCGGATGCCGACCACCGCCGGGGCGGCTCCTTCGCCGGTTTCAGCTTCGATCAGTTCGAGTGCGCTTGAGAGGTTGCCGCGTGAAAGGCTTACGATGAAACGCCGCTCCGTTTCGTCCAACTGCGGAGCACGTCGGGCGATCCACGCCTCGATCTCCGCCGGGCGCGGGCGGGCGAAGTTCAGGAGCTGGCAGCGTGAGCGGATGGTTGGCAGCACCGATTCGGTGCGTGACGAAACGAGGATGAACACCACGTGCGCCGGTGGCTCTTCGAGCAGCTTGAGCAGCTTGTTGGCTGCAGTCGGATGCAACCGGTCGGCCTGTGAGATGATGAACACCTTTTTGCCGCCGTCGCGCGGGGCGAGCGAGGCCTTCTGCTGCAACATCACCACCTGCTCGGTTAGAATGCCCATCGAGCGTTCCATCGCAGGCGTGAAGAACGGGTTCTTCCGCTTTTCGTCGAGCAACGCCTCGTAGCGTTCCCGGGCTTCGGCAACCTTTTTGTTCTCCTTTTTCGACGGATCGATGGTTTCGAGCAGCGCTGCTTCGACGGGGAAGAGGTACTCGATGTTGGGGTGCATGAGTTTGTCGGCCTGGCGGCAGCTTTTGCACTTGCTGCACGAGCCTTCATCAGGCAGGAGGCTTGTGTTGCGGCAATTCAGAATCTTCGCCAGTTCGAACGCCACGGTTTCCTTTCCCGACCCGTCGGGACCGGCAAAGAGGTAGGCATGAGCCAGACGGTTCGATCCGAGCGCTGCTTTCAGCACCCGGATCTGATTTTCATGTCCGACGATAGAATTCCAGCTCATGCCTTTCCGGTCAAATAAAGGTCAGCCAGTTGAACGTATCTTCTCCGGAGTGGAAAATTTTGAGGTACTCGTGCTGCAACGCTTCGGTGACCGGGCCGCGTTTTTCCTGGCCGATCGGGTACTTGTCCACGCTTCTGACCGGGGTGATTTCGGCGGCGGTGCCAGTCAGGAAGATTTCATCCGCGATATAGAGCGATTCTCTCGGAATGAGGGTTTCCCGAACTTCGTAGCCCAGCTTTTTGGCGATCTCCATAACTGCGTGACGGGTGAAGCCCGGCAGGATGGACTGCGCTGCAAACGGCGTGTAGAGGACATTATGCCTGACCACAAAGATGTTTTCGCCACTGCCTTCGGCAACGTAACCGTTCTGGTCGAGCGCCAGTCCTTCGGCGTAGCCATCCGAAATGGCCTCCATTTTGATGAGCTGGGAGTTCATGTAGTTGCCGCCAGCTTTTGCCCATGAAGGCAGGGTGTTCGGAGCGAGTCGGTGCCATGAAGAGACCTTGACGTCCACACCGGTTTCAAGCACGTCTTCACCCAGGTAGGTGCCCCACTCCCAGGTTGCAATGGCAACTTCGATGGAGGCGCGGTGCGGATTGACGCCAAGCGCACCCTGTCCGCGGTACACCAGCGGGCGGATGTAGCAGGCTTTGTGCCCGTTTGCCTTGATGGTTGCGATGATGGCGTCCTTGATCTCGGTTTCCGAATAGGGGATTTCTATGCGGTAGATTTTCGATGACTCCCAGAGACGACGGACGTGTTCGTCAAGGAAGAGAATTGCCGAGCCTTTCGCTGTATCGTAACACCTGATGCCTTCGAAGGTTGAAGAACCGTAATGGGCGACGTGGGACATGACATGGATTTTGGCATCATTCCAGTCAACCAGTTCGCCGTTCATCCATATTTTAAGCTTGTTGTACATGAACAGAGGTCATTGAGTGAAAAAAACTGTGCAGAATTTTTCCTAAGATAGTCTGTTTTAAGGTTTTTGAAAACGGGCGATGGGGGATTTTGAGTGCGGGAAGAAAAGGGCGGCGCATCAGCCGAAGTGAACGTATGGGCTGAGTTGACGTTGTGCATAAATCATACGTCAACTCAGCCCGCGTTTGCTCAGTAAATCCGCTCGTAGACGCTGTCCACTTCGCGGGGAATCGGGTCGTACTCGGCAGGGGGCCTACCGAAGCAGGTGCCGATCGCTTCGTACATGGCGACCTGGTCCAGATCGACGTAGCGCTGTTCGATTGCCTTGGATGATTCGATGTACTCGATCTTGCGCCCCTTGACCTTGGAGATGGTTACACCGGTCTTGCCTTCGAGCAGCAGCAGCACCGCTGCCGCGCCAGCTTCGAAGCCGAAGTTGATGTCGTAGGCCGAGGAGTGTCCAGCGCGCACCAGGTGGCCCGGGTGGACTTCGCGCACCTCCGGAATTTCGTAGATGCCTTCGACGAACATGCCGGTTTCCTTCATGAACTGTGGCATGCGTGGATCCGCCTTGAAGCGCTTTTTGATCTCCTGACAGACGTATTTGCCTGCACCGGCGAGCTTCTTGTGACCAAACGCATCGACACCGGCGGAGTCATCGACGATGTCCGTGCCGTCGGCGTTCTTCATGCCCTCGGCTACCACGATGGTGTAGGTGCCGCTGTGCACGTCGCTCTGGCGGATGCGGCGGGTGAAGCGCTCAACGACGTGTTCGTACACCACGTCCCAGTCAACCGGAATTTCCGGAATCAAAATGCAATCCGCCTCCGCGGCCACGCCGCTGCGGAACGCCGTGTGCCCCGCATAGCGCCCGAACACCTCGGTCACCAGCACGCGGTTGTGGGTGCGGCCAGTGGTCTTCAGATCCTCGACGAACTGAGCGATACGGTTGATGGTCGAGTCGCCGCCGACCGAGTAGGTCTGCAAATCGAGGTCCATCGTTTTCGGACAGTGAATGCACTGGATGCCGTTCTGGTTCAGGTCGATCATGACGCTGCCCGAGTCGTCGCCGCCGCTGATGATGAGGGCGTCGAGATCGAACTTCTTCATGCCGTTTTTGATGCGGTTGTATTTGTTGGGGTTGCTGATCGCTTTGATTTTGACCCTTGAATGGCCCGCTTCCGAACCGGCGAAGCTCGCCTCGAACTGGTCCAGACGCGCAGCATCGAACTTCACCAGGCGATCCTGATTCAGCAGGTTGTACAGCCCGGCGTAGCCGTTGGGGATCACATAGAGTTCAAGGCCTTTGTTCATGGCCATGAGCGCGGCGCCCTTAATGACGGCGTTCAGTCCGCCGCAGTCGCCTCCGCTGGTCAGGATACCGATTTTTTTCACGATGCTCTCTCCTCCTTGGTTGCTCGGGTTAGGTTTTGATGGCTTAATTTCATTAAATACACCAGTGAAAGCACGGTGTATTGTATACTTCTCAAGATAGAGCATTCAAATGATATTTCATTGCAACATGATGAAATACGGTGCGGCTAACCATTCTGAAACGGCTGGATTATGACCTTTCTCGACCTGCTTCGATTTGCCTGGGTGCACCTTCGAGAGCGGAAGCGCCAGACGCTTCTGACGGCGCTCGGCGTGGCGGTCGGCTCGGCGATGATGATTACCACCATCGCCGTGGCGCGGGGTTCATCTCAGAGTGTGTTCATCAAGCTGATCGACATTGCACCGCACATCACCATTGGCGCGGATCGCGTGGTGCCGGAGGTTCCTGACAACCTGTTCGGCTTTGCGCAAGGTCGGATCGCCTTCGTACGCAAGAACGTGACGACCGACAAGAAGGTGGTGATCAAGAACTACAGCCAGGTTGTCGAGACCATCAAACCGATCCGCGAGATCGAGGACATTTCCCCTTACGTGACCAGCAAGCTGCTGGCGCGCAACAAGAATCGCTATACACCCTGTTTTGCGAAAGGTGTGGTGCCGCAGCTTGAAGCGGGCATCGCGAACCTGAAGAAGAATCTGCTCGAGCCTGAAGCCCTTACCGAACTTGCCTGGACGTCAAGCGGCATCATTCTCGGTGAGCTGCTGGCCGAGAAGCTGAAAGTCGGGTATCGCGACACGATCATGCTGGTGGACAAGGATGGCAACGAGTATCCGGTGATGGTGGTCGGGCGCTTCAAGAGCGGCTTCAATAACAAAGACAAGTCCGAGGCCTATGTCAATTTACCGTTGGCGCAGCGCATGGAAGCGCTTTCCTCGAACACGGTGACCGGTATCGGTTTGAGAATCGCTGATATCGACCAGGCCGATGCGTTGGCCGCGCGGATTGAAAAACTGACCGGCTTCGAAACCGAAAGCTGGAGCGAAACCAACAAGAACGTGATCGATTTCTACAACCGCAACGGCGTTATCACGCTGGTGCTGGTCAGCTTCGTGTTCGTGGTGGCCGGACTCGGCGTGTCGTCGGTTATGACGACCGTGGTGTTGCAGAAGGTCAAGGACATCGCCATCCTGCGCTCGATGGGTGTACAGCGCGGCAGCATCACGCGCATCTTCATGCTCGAGGGGTTGATGATGGGCACGTTGGGTGTGCTGCTGGGCAGTCCGGTCGGGCACCTGATCTGCAACCTGATCGCAAGGATCCGGTTCGAGCCGAGCAAGGCTGGTGTGGTCAGCAGTGACCGTTTGCTGGTAGTCGAGACGCCGGAAGCCCATCTCATCGTAATTGCTTTCGGCATCCTGATTGCCGTGATCTCCTCGGTAGGCCCGGCCAGAAGAGCTACGAGCTACCTGCCGGTGCAGGTGCTCCGCGGCGAGGTGGGGTGAACTGGGGCCTTGTGTTGGGAGCGTTCACAACGTCCACTTTTTACATTTGTCCACTCAGTCCACCCCGGTCTGAAGACCAGGGCAACTGAAAAGAATGTAAGAGCTTGAATGTCCGTAGGGTTAAAACCCTACAGAATGTGGGAGCGCTATTCCAGGTTTTCAGATGTTTTCAATCAAACAAACTGCGTGGGCGCAGGCGCCTTCCTGGCGGCCTACGTAGCCGAGTTTTTCGTTGGTAGTTGCCTTGACCGAAACGTCGTTCATGTCCATGTCGAGGCAGTTGGCGATGTTGCGGCGCATCTGTTCGATGTAGGGGGCGATTTTTGGCTTTTCGAGCAGCAGCATGGAGTCGATGTTGACTGGCTTGTACCCCTCCTTTTCGAGCAGCTTGCCGACATGCTTCAGCAGCTCCATGCTGTCTGCATCCTTGAAGTCGGGGCTGGTGTCTGGGAAGTGCTTGCCGATGTCGCCGAGGGCCACCGCGCCGAGCAGGGCGTCGGCGATGGCGTGCAAGAGTACGTCGGCATCGCTGTGGCCAAGCAGGCCGAGCGGTGAGGGAACGTCAACCCCGCCGATGATGAGTTTGCGCCCTTCGGCGAACTGGTGAACGTCGATTCCTATTCCAATGCGCATGAGGTTGTTCAGGTTGGGGTGAAAAAAAAGATCGGTCGGATCGGTCAGATTGGACTGATCTGACCGATCTTGAAATCAGGGCAGGCGCGAGGCCAGCCCCTACACTATGAGACTGCCGACGTACTTGCTGAATTTCGGTGCATCTGGTGCGGCGAAGAATTCGTCGATCGCCACGGCGATCTTCTCGCCGATGTCGGGGTAAACGAAGTTCATCGTGCCGATCTGGATCGCGCTGGCTCCCACCAGCAGGAACTCCATGGCGTCGGCGAAGGAGGCGATGCCACCCATACCGACCACCGGAATTTTCACGGCGTTCGAGACCTCCCACACCTTGGCGAGCGCAATCGGCTTGATAGCCGGACCGGACAGTCCGCCGGTCACATTCTTCAGTAGCGGCTTGCGGGTGCGGTAATCGATCGCCATGCCGACCACGGTGTTGATGAGCGATACCGAGTCCGCGCCGCTCTCTTCAGCAGCCAGCGCGATGGCGCTGATTGAGGTGACATTTGGCGTGAGCTTGACCATCAGGTGACGGTCGGTCAGCTTGCGCAGCATCGAGACGATCTCGCGGGTCGCGTCCGGGCTGACGCCCATGATCATGCACTCGCCCTTCACGTTCGGGCATGACAGGTTCAGCTCGTAGGCGGCGATTCCTTCGACAGAAGCGAGCCGCTCGACAACCTGGCAGTAGTCGTCAATCGACTTGCCAGCGATGTTGACGATCACCTGCGTGCCGATTGTCTGTAAAAACGGAACTTTGTCCGACACAAACTTGTCGAGGCCGACGTTGGCCAGTCCGATGGCGTTGATCATGCCGCACGAGGTTTCAGCAATGCGCTGCGGCTGGTTGCCCGTGCGGGGCTCAGGTGAAATAGCTTTGGTGACCAGTCCGCCGATTTTCGACAGGTCGCAGAGTTTTGAAAGCTCTTCGCCGTAAGACACGGTGCCCGAGGCGAGCATGACCGGCGAGCGGAGGTCAAGGCCCCTGCCGAGATTGACGGCGGCAGGGGAGTTGGTAACTGTGGAAGCTGATGAGGTCATGGCACTCTGTTGATGGCTCAGGGATGCTGGTCATTGAGGTAGTAGCGCATGGTGTACTCCTTGACCATGCGGTCGGTGTTATAAACCGGGGCAATGGTTGCAATGGCGTTGCGCACGTTTTTCAGCCACTTGACCGGAATGTTGTGCTCGTTGCGCTCGTAGAAGGTTGGAATGACCTGGTGTTCGAGCACTTCGTACAGGTTGGCGGCATCGATGCGATACTGCTCGTCGTAATTGTCATTCTCGTCCTCGCTGCCGATCGACCAGCCGTTGGTGCCGTTGTAGGCTTCGCACCACCAGCCGTCCATGATGCTCAGGTTCAGACCGCCGTGCAGTACCGTTTTCTGGCCGGAGGTCCCACTGGCTTCCATCGGCCTGACCGGGTTGTTCAGCCATACATCGACGCCAGAAATGAGTCGCTTGGCCACGCCGATATTGTAGTTCTCGAGGAAAATCACCTTGCCGATGAACTGAGGACGGCGCGAGTGCTCAACGATCTGACGGATGTACTCCTTCCCGGCGTCATCGTGTGGGTGGGCTTTGCCGGCAAAGATGATCTGTACTGGCATGTTCGCATTGTTGACGATGGTGTTCAGTCTCTCCAGATCCTGGAAGATGAGCGGTGCGCGTTTGTACGTGGCAAAACGACGGGCAAACCCGATGGTCAGCACGTCAGGCGATAGAATGCTTTTGGCCGATTTCGATGAGTCAACCGGTTTGTACGGCGTGGACTGGTGCTGGTGATAGAGCTGGTTGGACAGGTAACGCGAAATGTAGTCCATAAGATTGCGCTTCAGACGGTAACGCATGCACCAAAGCTCGCTGTCGGAAACTCGCGCCAGAACAGTTTCCGCAGACTCTCTCGACGAGAACAGCTCTTCAATGCTTTCGGCATGGTTTTTCCAGAACCGGTCGGTGAAACCGCTGCTCCAGCTTCTGGTGTGCACACCGTTGGTGATGTGGCCGATCGGCACCTGGTTGGGGTCGTCAGTGCCGTAGAGGTGCTTCCACATCTCACGTGAAACCTCGCCGTGCAGCTTCGAAACGCCATTGGCGCAGCGGGAGAGTTGCAGGGCGAGCACGGTCATGGTGAATAGCCCCGAGGTGTCCGACGGGTTTTCTGCGCCAAGTTTCATCATATCTTCGAACTCGACGCCGATCTGGCCCAGGTATTTCGAGAAGGTGTAGTTCATCATGTCCCGCGAGAAGCGGTCGTGGCCGGCAGGCACCGGAGTGTGTGTGGTAAAGACGCACTGATCCTTGACTTTGGCTTTTGCCTCCTGGTAGGAAAGCCCCTTGCCGAGCTGTTCGGCAAGCAGTTCAAGCGTCAGGAAGGCCGAGTGCCCCTCGTTCATGTGATAGACCGCAGGATCGAGCTTCAGGGCCTTGAGCAGCTTGACGCCGCCGATACCGAGCAGAATCTCCTGATTGATGCGCATGTTCTGATCGCCGCCATAGACCCGCGAGCAGATTTCACGGTAGTGCGCTTCGTTGGCCGGAATGTTTGTATCGAGCAGGTAGAGCGTGGCGCGTCCGACCTTCAGGCTCCAGGCTTGCGCATACACGGTGCTCTGCGCGATGGTCAGCTCGATGATCAGATCCTTGCCGTCTTCATCGGTCACCTTCTCGACCGGCAGGCTTTCGGGGTACTGGAGCGGATAGTCCTCCACCTGCCAGCCATCCTGGTTCAGGTATTGGCGGAAATAGCCCTCTTTGTAAAAAAGGGTGATGCCGATAAAGTTGAGGCCGAGATCGCTGGCCGATTTGATGTGATCGCCGGAGAGGATGCCGAGGCCGCCGGAGTAAATCCGGACACTTTCGTGGATGCCGAACTCGGCGCTGAAATAGGCAACCGGTCTTGAAACCACTTGGGGTGCGTGGCCAGCCGCCCAAGTGTTTTTGTCTGCAAGGTAATCTTCAAAACACCTGCTGACCTGGTCGATGGTGATGCCCAACTCACACGAGCAGCGGGCTTCGAGCTCTTCTGCCGAGATGTGCCGCAGCAGCTCCACCGGGTTGTGATTGACCTTCTCCCACAGCAGTGGTGAGAGATTTTTGAACAGCTCTTTGGCTTCGGTATCCCAAGACCACCACAGGTTACGTGACAGTTTCTTGACGGCGGAGATATTTTTTGACATGTTGGATTTAAAAGTTTTGCTGCTTGCCTCAGGTGGTGCAGATTAAGAAAACGGAGTATCTTGCCGGATGCCTCCCCGAGGCGGGAGCGCAAGGGTGAACAACGGGGAGCGGAATGCTGCCCCGCAACCAAGCCAGTTTCATCGATTGACTGACTGAATTTGAAAAGCTAAATTTAAGCCTTTCAATCTGTAAACCAACAATGCACCAGTGTCCTTTGATAAGAAAGTAACCGTCGCCCATCTTTCTGACCTGCATCTTGCGGGCAGAAACGACCGTCATCAGCTCGCAAGGCTTGACCGCATGTTCGAGGAGTACCTCAGCCGGGGATACGATCACCTGGTGATGACCGGTGATTTGATTGACACGGCCTCTCCTGCCGATTGGGAAATTTTGAGGGAGGCGCTTGAGCGGAACGGCCTGTTCGACTGGAGTAAGACTACGCTTGTTCCGGGTAATCACGACCTGATCAATCTCGAAGAGGAGATGCGCATTTACAACGCGCTCAATCCCAATAAAAGCATTCGGCGGCATAGAATGGAGGCTCGTCTTCGGGAGTTCGATGCCTTGTTCAGGCCGCTTATCAGCTCCGATGGCCAGGGCGAAGCCGGTTTGCCATTTGTTAAGGTGATGCGTTTTGGTGAGCTATCGATTTCTCTGGTTGCTGTCAACACGGTCGCCCCGTGGTCAGTGACGGACAATCCGGTCGGGGCGAGGGGCAGCGTGTCGAAGGAAACCCTTCAGGCGCTTTTGGAACCACAGGTTGCCGGGGTGCTGGACGGCAGCTTTGTCATCGGACTTTGCCATCACGCCTACAGGGTCTATGGTGTCGATGACCTGATCGACCAGGCGTTCGACTGGACTATGGAGTTCAGGAACCGCGATGACTATCTGCGGGCGATGAAAAAGCTCGGAGCGAGCCTGGTGCTGCATGGGCACTCCCACCGTTTTCAGGTCTATCAGGCGGGTGGGGTGACCTTTATCAACGGAGGCAGTTTCCGATACTTCCCCAAACGCTATGGGGAACTGGTGATCGGCGCGGACGGGGAGTGGTCGCACCGCTTCGTCAATATCGTAACGTGAGGGGAGGCCGGCAGCCACTAAAAAAGAACCCCGGCAAGCGCCAGGGTTCGTGTAATCATCCATAGTCATCCGTAAAACGGAAGCTCCGGGACAGGATCAGTTCATGCCGCGGCGGGCGAGCTGGCGATCCATCATGACCAGAGCGTTTCCTTTTTCTCCAGACATTTTGATGGTGCTGAGAATTTCGCTTGCAGCAGCTTCTTCCTCAACCTGCTCTTCGATGAACCAGTGCAGGAACACCTGGGCTGCGTAATCTTTCGCTTCGACGGCCGCTTCGTACAGCTTGTTGATCAATGCTGTGATTTTGCGCTCGTGATTTAGCACCTCCTCGAACAGGTGCGCCGGTGATTTGAACTCCGATTCCGGCTGGTCAATAGCCAGCAGCTCAACGTTGCCGCCGCGTTCGTTGACGAACTTGTAGAGCTTCATGGCGTGGCCCTGCTCCTCCCTGTACTGGAATTCAAGCCAGTGCGCGAAGCCAGGAAGATTCATCGAGTGGGCGTACGCGGCCATCGATAGGTAGAGGTAGGCCGAGGCCATTTCGTGGTTAATCTGTTCGTTGAATGCTTGCTGAAGTTTTTTGCTGAGCATGGTTTGTCTCCCTTGATTGCTGATGTTTTGTTGTGACGGTTGTCTATGTCGTAACTCAACCATGACGGGCGGCTGATCGTTGCAGCGAGTTCCTTTTCACGAAAGCTTTTTAGCTTCGATGCCTTGCTTTTTCATGTACTCGCGGATGCGCTTGGCGTGGTTCTGGTCTTCGCTGGCGAGCTGTTTGAAAATGTCGGCGGTCAGAGAGCTGGTTTCGCTCTCCATGAACTCCTGAAAGTGCGCCTCGCCAGCGGACATTTCGATCTGCAAGGCAAGGTTCAGCGCCTCTTCACGCGAACAGGGGTTGGCTTTGAAGCGGTCAGCTTCGCCGGTGATTCGCGCATTGTTGGCCTTCAGCGCTTCGAGGTCTTTCGAGAGAAGATTTTCGGGAAAGAACTGCAACGGCTGCGGCTGTTTTTTCTCCTGCTGGAGTAGGGCGGCATGGCTGCGCTCCTCCATCGAGAGCTGCCACCAGAACTCTTCATCTTCCTCGAAATGATCGTTGAAGAGAGTGTAGAGGCGGGCCAGGTTCAGTTCGAGCTGTATCGATTCGTCCAGAAGGGCGGCAATGGTCGGTGAAACGGACATGGATCAAAGGGGGTGAAAAAATGAATGAAATTGAAGCTTAAGATACGCAACGGCGGGGATTTTGCTGATGTTCAGGAATAATTTCGATGCTCATGATTACACGGATTGTTTCAGGCGGTCAGACGGGCGTTGACCGCGGCGCTCTCGATGCGGCTATCGAGGCCGGTCTGGAGCACGGGGGCTGGTGTCCGCGCGGTCGGCATGCCGAGGATGGCGCGATTCCGCAACGCTATCGGCTTGCTGAAACGCCGTCGCCGCGCTACGAGGTTCGAACCGAGTGGAACGTCCGCGACTCTGACGGCACGCTGGTGCTCGCATCAGGCCCGGTCTCGGGCGGTACGAAGCTGACGGTCGAGTGCGCCCGGAAGTATGCGCGGCCCTGCATGATCGTCGATTTGCGCGAAAATGCGGATGCTGAAGCGGTTGCAGAGTGGATCGGAGAAAACGGAATCGAAGTGCTGAACGTGGCTGGGCCGAGGGCGAGCGATGCACCGGGCATCGGGGAGATGGCCCGGCGATTTGTGTTGGAAGTTACTGCTCGCGATACTTCGCGTACTCCTGCAAGCTCTTGACGCCGTACTCGTGGCGTCTCATGCAGGAGATTGCCATGGCTGACGCTTCGGCGGCTTCGATGGTGGTGACGAACGGTACGCCGCTCTGCACCGACGCCGCGCCGATGGCCTCTTCGTCGTGCAGCGCCTGCTCGCCCCTCGGGGTGTTGATGACGAAATCGACCTTGCCGAGCTTGATGATGTCGAAAATGTTCGGGCGTCCTTCCTCACCCACCTTGAAGATTTTTTTGCACTCGATGCTGTGTTCGGTCAGGAATGCGTGCGTGCCGGTGGTGGCGACCAGGTCGAAATCCATCCGGTACAGTTCGCGGGCGATGTTGATGATCTTTTCTGACTTGTCCTGATCGTTGACGCTGATGAAGACCGTGCCGGACGGGGGCAGGTGCATGCTTGCCGCCTGGTAGGCCTTTGCGAACGCTTCCGGGAACTCGTCGGCCATGCTCATCGCCTCGCCGGTGGAGCGCATCTCCGGGCCGAGATAGACGCCGGACTTGACGAACTTCGAGAAGGGGAAGACCGGCTCCTTGATTGCCATATGCTTCAGGCCGAGTTCGTCGCAATCCTTCAGGTCGAATTCCTTGCGCAGGTCGCTGAGCTTTTCGCCGAGCATGACGCGCGTGGCGATCTTGACCACCGGAATCGCGGTCGCCTTGCCGACGAAAGGCACGGTGCGACTGGCGCGGGGGTTGACCTCGATCACATAGACCTTGCCATTCTGCACGGCGTACTGCACGTTCATCAAGCCGACGACGCCGATGCTTTTGGCGAGCTTGCGGGTGTACTCCTTCATGGTGGCGATGGCCGCCGGATCCATGTTGTAGTAGGGGAGGATCGAGGTGGAGTCGCCGCTGTGGATACCGGCAGCTTCGACGTGCTGCATGATGCCGCTGATGACGCAGTCGGTGTCGTCGGCGAGCGCGTCGATGTCGAACTCGACGGCGGTTTCGAGGAAGTGGTCGATCAGAAGCGGATACTTCTCGCTGATGAAGAGCGCCTGATCGACGTATTCCTTGAGCGAGTCGTCGTTGTAGATGATCTTCATGGCGCGTCCGCCGAGCACATAGCTGGGGCGCACCAGCACCGGGTAGCCGATGCGCCGGGTGATCTCCCTGGCCTCTTCGAGGGTAGTGGCGGTGCCGTAGCACGGATGCGGAATGTCGAGCTCTTCGAGCAGCGCCCCGAACCGCTTGCGGTCTTCGGCCAGGTCGATGCCATCCGACGAGGTGCCGAGGATGTTCACGCCCACTGCGTCGAGCTTGGTCGAGAGCTTGAGTGGGGTCTGGCCGCCGAAGCTGACGATCACACCAAGCGGCTGTTCGTGCTCGATGATGCGGATGGTGTCCTCGAAGGTGAGCGGCTCGAAGTAGAGCTTGTCGGCGATGTCGTAGTCGGTCGAGACTGTCTCGGGGTTGCAGTTGACCATGATGGTTTCGTATCCCGCCTCGCGCAGGGCGAAGACCGCCTGTACGCAGCAGTAGTCGAACTCGATGCCCTGACCGATGCGATTTGGGCCGCCACCGAGGATAACCACCTTCTTGTTGCCGGAGCGTACCGACTCGTTCTCCTCGTCGTAGGCAGAGTAGTGGTACGGCGTGCTGGCGTCAAACTCCGCAGCGCAGGTATCGACGGTCTTGAAAACCGAAATCACGCCGTAGTACCTGCGCAGCTCTCTGACCGTTGGTTCAGTCGTCTCGAAAATGGTGGCGATCTGAAAATCTGAAAAACCGTGCTCTTTGGCTTTTTTCATGGCCGGGGCGGGCAGCTTCTGGCTGAGAGCCTGAGCCTGTTCGGAGAGTTCAGAGCGTGGTGTGGTCATGCGGTGACGAATTGAAAAATCTTGAAAAGAGATCTGTTAATCAAGATAAGGATTCGGTTCTGTACTTAACAACGGCCAGAGTATAAAAAAAAGCCTCTCGAACTCAAAGTCTTCCGTAGCTGTCGGATCGCGTCGAGTTTCTCCGGATCGAGTTCGGGAATTTTAGGGGTGCCCTTTATTTTACTATTATATTCTTTTCATGTAATTTCCGACCGGCAAACGTAGCCAGGTAACCACAGTATTGATCAGGAGTGTGATGAGCAACAAGCAGTTCGATTCCATAGAATCAGCCATCGAGGATATCAAAAACGGTAAACTGATCATCGTCGTCGATGATGAAGACCGCGAGGATGAAGGCGATTTTATCGCTGCTGCCGAGCATGTGACCCCCGAGATGGTGAACTTCATCACCAAGGAGGCGCGTGGTCTGCTTTGCGTGGCTATTCCCATGCAGCGCGCCCGCGAGTTGCAGCTCGAACCGATGGCCCAGCGCAACACCTCGCAGCACGAAACCAACTTCACCGTTTCGATCGACGCGCTTGCCGAAGGCGTCACCACCGGCATTTCAGCCTACGACCGTTACATGACCCTCAAAATGATTGCCGATCCGTCCCGCACGTCGGACGACTTTTCGCGTCCGGGCCATATCTTCCCGCTTCGTGCGATGGATGGCGGCGTGCTCCGGAGGGTAGGTCATACTGAAGCGGCGGTCGATCTCTGCCGCCTTGCCGGATGCCAGCCTGCCGGATTGCTCTGCGAAATCCTGCACGATGACGGCAGCATGGCGCGTGTGCCCGAACTGCTCAAGCTCAAGGAGAAGCTTGGCATGAAGCTCGTTACCATCAAGGGTCTGGTCGCTTACCGGATGCAGCAGAGCAAGTTGGTTCACCGCGCCGTCGAGTCGAAACTTCCCACCGCGCATGGTGAATTCGGCCTGATTGCTTACGAAACCATGGTCGATAACCAGAACCACATGGCCTTTGTCAAGGGCGACGTTGGTAATGGCGAACCGGTGCTGGTTCGTGTGCATTCGCAGTGTGCCACCGGCGATACTTTTGGCTCGCTTCGTTGCGACTGCGGTCACCAGCTCGAAACCGCTCTGCGCATGATCGAAAAGGAGGGGCGCGGCGTGCTGGTCTATCTCATGCAGGAGGGGCGCGGCATCGGGCTTATCAACAAGCTGAAAGCCTATAATTTGCAGGACGAAGGGTTCGACACGGTCGAGGCCAACGAGAAGCTCGGTTTCAAACCCGACCTTCGTGATTACGGCATCGGCGCGCAGATTCTTCAGGACCTCGGTGTCAGGAAGATGCGGTTGATGACCAACAACCCGAAAAAGATTGTCGGTCTGGAGGGGTACGGTCTGGAGATCGTCGAGCGCGTACCGCTCGAAATCGAGCCGAACGAGGTGAACCGCTACTACCTGGAAACCAAGCGCGACAAGCTCGGTCACATGATCGAAACCGTCTCCGGCAACGAACGCATTATCTTCGAGCGCCTTGCCGACGAGAAACTGAAACACAATAAAAAACAATAATCCTCCCACGGGAGAAGGACAGACGATGGATTACGAACTTCTCAAACGGCTCGACCCCGAGGTCTTCGAGGCGATTGCCAATGAAACCAAACGCCAGACCGAGACCCTCGAACTGATCGCTTCGGAAAACTTCACCAGCAACGCGGTCATGGAGGCGTGCGGTTCGGTGATGACCAACAAGTACGCCGAGGGCTATCCCGGCAAGCGCTACTACGGCGGCTGCGAGTTCGTCGATGTGGCCGAGAACCTGGCCCGCGACCGCGCCAAAAAGCTCTTCGGCTGCGAGTACGTCAACGTGCAGCCGCACTCCGGTTCCAGCGCCAACATGGCGGTGCTTTTCGCCGTGCTCAAGCCGGGCGATACCATCATGGGGCTCGACCTCTCCCATGGCGGCCATCTTACCCACGGCAGCAAGGTGAACTTTTCTGGCCAGTTCTTCGACGCTCACTCTTACGGGGTTGATAAAGAGACCGGAATCATCGACATGAACAAGGTCGAAGAGATGGCCATGCAGGTCAAGCCGAAGCTCATCATCACCGGCGCGAGCGCTTATTCGCAGGGCTTCGATTTCAAGGCGTTCCGCGAAATCGCCGATAAGGTTGGCGCGCTGCTCATGGCCGATATCGCACATCCGGCAGGCCTGGTTGCTGCGGGACTTTCGGCCAACCCGGTTCCGTACTGCCACTTTGTGACCACCACCACCCATAAGACCTTGCGCGGCCCGCGTGGCGGCATGATCATGATGGGCAAGGATTTCGAGAATCCTATGGGCATTACGGTCAAGACCAAGAACGGCCCGCGCGTGAAAATGATGTCCGAGGTGATCGACGCTGAGGTGATGCCAGGCATCCAGGGTGGTCCGCTGATGCACATCATCGCCGGCAAGGCAGTCGCTTTCGGTGAGGCGCTCAAGCAGGAGTTCAAGGCCTACGCCCAGCAGATCAAAGACAACGCTGCCGCGATGGCCACCAAATTTCTCGCTGCCGACTACCACATTGTCAGCGGCGGTACGAAGAACCACCTCATGTTGCTCGACCTGCGCAATAAGAACGTCAATGGCAAGGTAGCTGAGAACCTCTTGCACGAAGCGGGCATCACGGTCAACAAGAACATGGTACCCTTCGACGACAAATCGCCGTTTGTTACCAGTGGCATCCGCGTCGGCACCCCCGCCATGACCACGCGCGGCATGAAGGTCGCCGAAGCTGAAAAGATCGTCGAGTTCATCGACCGCGTCATTTCAGCCGCCAACGACGCCAATGTTGCTGAGGTCTGCGCGCAGGTGAGGGCAGAGGTCAAAGAGCTCTGCTTGCAGTTTCCACTCAATGGTTACGGTTTGCAGGTGTGAGCTGAGGGCGACAGAGCATTACGAAAGGCCGGTTACTGTGAAGAGGTGACCGGCCTTTTTTTTGTGAAGAAATGGACTTGGTAAACGTAGTGGACTTTGTGGACGAAATGGACAAGAAGGGTGATCGTCTGTTTTTCGTCCATTCAGCCTATTCATGTCCATCTTCTCACTTCCCCAGAATCCCCCTGATCGACTCGCCGACCTCCTGCTCCATTGCGCGGAGCTGCTGGTTGTGTTCGTGCAGCTCTTTCGAGAGGCGCTCCTGTTCGTGTGCGCTGGGGGCTGCCTGGAGCTGCGCGATGATTTCCAGCTTCTGTTTCTGCAACGGTTCGAGCATGATGTTTTTGACCGCCACTAAAAAGTGGGTCAGGCAGCGGCGGGCGTGTTGTTCGAGTTCGGCGGTGCTCGGGCGCACGGTTTGGCTGACGGGGAGGCGGATGAGAATGTCGAAGGCGATGTTTCTCGCCTGTTCCATGCTGATGGAGCTGATCTCCGAGGTTATGTCGATGTGTCCTTCCTTGTCGTCCATTGCGCGAAAGCGTTCGACCAGGTGCGTGAATATCGCGCGTGCGGCAGGGTGTTCGAGGGTGAACATGGTTTCGTGAGAGGCGGCGAAGTCGAGCACTTCGTTGCCGTAAGAGGTGCTTTCGAGCAGCGCTTCGAGGAAGGTGCGTTCGGAGACCGAGAGCGGCTGTTGGCCGGCCTGTGGCTCCTGAGCAGCCTCCTGACGGTTCAGATTGCGCGATTCGTAACGGGACGCACGATCATCGTTGCTGGAGGCCATTACCTTGCGCAGCGTCTGGCGGCTGAGGTCAAGCTTTTTTGACAGCTCTTCGAGGTATAGCTCTTTCTGAACGTGATCGGCGATCAAAGCGATGCTTTTGGTCATGGCCGAGATTGCTTTGGAGGCGGTATCAGGGTTTTCCATGAGCCCGGCGTCGCGATAACAGCGAAGCTGGAAATCCTGAAATGAGCTTTTCTTGCTTTCGAGCTCTTCGAGAAACGCCTCCTTGCCATAATTTCTGATAAAGCTGTCGGGGTCGTCGCCGCCGGGCAGGAGCACTACCCACGGGGTGAGCCCTTCGGAGAGCAGGATATCGATACCGGCAAGCATCGATTTTTTGCCCGCGTTGTCGCCGTCGTACAGGAACAGTACGCGCGAGGTGTAGCGCTTGAGGATTTTTGCTTGGTAGCGGGTCAGTGCCGTGCCCGAAGAGGCGACCGTGTTGGTGAAGCCCGCTTGGTGCATGGCGATCACGTCCATGTACCCTTCGACGAGAATAGCTGTCTCCTGCTTGCGAATGTCGTTTTTGGCAGCATGCATTCCGTAGAGCAGCTTCGACTTTTCGAAAATGGCGCTCTCCGGCGAGTTGATGTACTTCGGCGTCTGCGGATCGTTCGAGAGCGTCCGGCCGCCGAAGCCGGCCACCTGCCCGCCGACTGTCAGAATCGGAAAGATGATCCGGTTGCGGAAGGTGTCATACAGGCTGTTGCGCTCACGGTGGCGCGTCACGAGGCCGAGGGCGGTGAGCTGCTCGACCGGAATGTTGTCACGCCGGGCGGTGTCGAGCAGGAACTCCCATGCTTCAGGCGCAAAGCCGAGACCGAACTTCCGGATCGTGCCTGCCTCCAGTCCACGCTTGCCAACGAGATAAGCATATGCAGCCCTGCCTGCATCGCTCTCCAGAGTTTGGTGAAACATCCGGGCTGCCCAGCGGAGCGTTTCATGCTGGCTGCTTTCCTGTTTGTCTTCCTGTTTGGCTTTTTGCCGCTGGTATTTGCTGGTGTCAACTCCAGCACGCTTGGCCAGCATTTCGACCGCTTCGGGAAAGGTCACCTTCTCCATCTCCATGATGAAGGTGAAGACGTTTCCCCCCTTGCCGCTCGAAAAGCATTTGTAGATCTGCTTGTCGGGCGAAACGATGAATGACGGCGTTTTTTCCTGCGTGAAGGGCGAGAGCGCCTTGAAGTGGCGGCCTGAAGGATTGAGCCTGACATAATCCGACACTATGTCAACAATGTCCGAGCTCTGTCGGACTTCATCAATCATGCGTTGGGGGATCATGGGCGACTTCTCTTCCGGGTGACTTGGTTTGCGGTGTTATGATAGTCCTAAAATACATAAATCACAATCCGTTCTCCCCGGTTTTAAACAGGCCGTTTACTGAAGTTTTTTGCCTGGACGCCATTTTTCAGCCCTCTTCTTCGTTTTAGTCATTGCCGGAAAAGTGCTTTGTTACTACATTGTCACAGTGGTAACTCGTTTGTATTGAAGATGGGCTGATCGGAACTGTCCAATCTGCCTGCCGATGAGTTGCCTGGTGCTGTTTTTGAACAAAGGGGGGAACTTCCCATAAATTCCGACGACTCCAACCTTTCAATACGAAAGCTATGAAGCAGGGTTTTTTTACGGCGATACTGATTGTGGTAACTTATTCGGTCTCTCTTGGATTCTATGTCTGGATGGGCACGACACCACCGGATTCGATGTTCCACGCGCTTTGGAAGGGCGGGCCGATTGTGTCGGTGCTCATGGCACTTATCCTGATGGTCATTGCCTACGTGGTCGAGCGGATCGTTGCGCTGAACAAGGCTTCGGGCAAGGGGAACATCACCGAGTTCGTGCAGAACCTCAAACAGGACATCGATGCGGGCGCGGTCGATCAGGCCATTTCCCGCTGCGACGATCACCAGAGCTCGCTTGCGGCAGTGATGCGGGCAGTGCTCGACCGTTACAAGATGCTGGCCGTGCAGAACGTGACTGACCGTGAAAAGCGCATCAGCGAGATGGAGAAGGCTGTCGAGGAGGCGACCGTCATGGAGATGCCGCTGCTCGAAAAGAACCTCGTGGCCATTTCGACTATCGCCTCGATCTCTACCATGGTTGGCCTGCTCGGCACTACGCTTGGCATGATCCGCGCCTTCGCAGCGATGGCCACCAGCGGCGCGCCAGACGCCGTTCAGCTCTCGCTCGGCATCTCCGAGGCGCTCTTCAACACGGCGCTCGGCATTCTCGGCGGTATCATGGGCATTGTGACCTACAATGTGTTTACCAACCGGGTTGACAAGTTCAGCTACCAGATCGACGAGGCGGCGTTCTACATCATCCAGACCCTCGGCACGGGCAAATCGCAAGCGTGAGGTAACCCATGTCCAGGATCAAGCGAAAAAGGGTCGGCTTCCGGATCGACATGACGCCGATGGTGGACGTGGCGTTTCTGTTGCTCACATTCTTCATGCTGACCACCAAGTTCAGGCCGCCGGAGGTGGTGCAGGTCGATCTGCCGTCGTCCCACTCCAACATGAAGCTGCCGGAGTCGGAGGTGCTGACCGTGACTGTTGCGGGCGATAACTCCTTTTACATGGGGGTGTCGTCGCAGCCTGCCAGAGAGCGGCTGTTTGATTCGGTTATCCGGCAGAAGCTTCTGAACGGAGGAATGTCGCAAGCCGCCGTCGCCGATTCACTGAAAAAGTTCAGATTGACCGATAGTTTCAGAATCGAGAGGGATGAGCTTACCCGTTACATTATGATGTCGCGTTTTGCCGATCAGCGGATGAGGCCGGTCATCAAGGCGGACAACAACGCCGATTACGAGTCGGTCAACTATGTCATCAAGGTGTTCAAGAAGATGAACCTGCTCAACTTCAACCTGGTGACCGTGCTCGAAAAGGAGGTTCGCTGATATATGGGCATGGTTGATTCACCCGAACGGCGCGGCTCGAAACGGGGCAAACGCCAGCGCAAGAGGCTCGGATTCCGGCTCGACATGACGCCGATGGTGGACGTGGCGTTTCTGCTGCTCACCTTTTTCATGCTGACCACCACGTTTGCCAAGTCGAACACGATGGAGATCAACATTCCGCCGGAGAAGGGCGAAGTGTCTGTTGCCGAGCTGAACGTCATGACGCTCAGGGTGTCTGGTGACGGCTTTGCCTACTGGTCACTCGGTGAAGCATCGCCCCGTCAGGTGCCGTTGTATGACAAGGGCGCCGCGCGCTTTTCACTCAGTCGTGAGCTGCGGCAGGCGCTGCGGCAGGAGTTCGCGCGAAACAACAAGCTGGTGATCGTCGTTCGCATCAGCGACAAGGCAAAATACAAGTCGCTGGTCGATATTATCGACGAGTTCAACCTGATGAAAATTGACCGCTTCAGCCTCGATGATTTTACCGATCAGGACGAGGCTGCAATCAAGGCTGCCTCCCACCAGGCCGTGCTGGAGCACGCCGCGGGCAAAGGCGCGTGAGCAGGAACAAGACAAGAGAGGAGTACGGATCGTGTCATCCAAGTCGTCCAAATTGAAATCAATCCACGAGGATGCGGCCCGCAAGGTGCAGCGCTGGACCTTCCGCGAGCAGTTTCTCGATACCGACCGGTTGCGTCATATCAATTACGGTAACCTGACGTTGCGTCGTGAAGCGCATTTTTTTCTGACGCACGGGGTTGTGGTGTCGGTGCTGGCGTTAATGCTTTTCTGGCTGGTCAGCGCGAACTGGAACCGCCTTTTGGGCTTTACCGGCATGTTCGGATCGTCTGAACCGGAGACGGTTCAGTGCTACGAAATCGTCACCAACGTGACGCAGCTTCCGCCGCCGCCCCCGATCGCGCCTCCCCCACCGCCTCCGCCGGTACAGAAGGCCGAGGCTCCAGTCAAGGCTCCACCGAATGTCGGCAAGATCAAAAAGGTAGCCGAAGCGCCACCCGAGCAGACCTTCGCCACGCAGGAGGAGATCAGGCAGGCTATACAACAGGATGCAAGCGGTCAGGACGGGGGGTGCGCAGGTGGAACAGGCACGGTGGTCGAGTTCGTCAACTGCCAGACCCCACCGACAGTGGTCAGCATCCCGAGCCTGATGTATCCCGAAATGGCCCGGATCGCCGGCATCGAAGGCCGCGTCTTCGTGCGCGTACTCATCAGCGAAGAGGGGCGAGCGATGAAAGCCGATGTGGTCAAGCGCATTCCCTCGGACTGCTCGATGTTCGACAAAGAGGCGATCCGCATCGCGATGAAAACCAAATACACGCCAGGAGTTCAGAATGGCCGCAATGTGAGGGTCTGGATGACCATCCCGGTGAGGTTTACGCTGCGGGGAAGGTGAGGGAAGTTGATAATGGATAGTTGACAGTTGTAGGGAGGGAGAGCTTTGTAGGGGAAGGCACGGGAGCCTGCCCGCACGGGGAGTTACGTAATGTTGGGGTACAGGCAGAAGAAGGGCGAACACGCAGGATCGCCCCGACGAAGATGGTGGTTTGTTGGCGGTCAGATCGGCCAGATCGGCCAGATCGGACGGATTTGACTTATTTCCCCTTCCCCCGCCAGAAGATCGCGAAGAGAATCCACAAGTACGCGCCTACAAGCATAAACGGTGCAATGCCGAGCGCAAAAAAGCCGTCAACCTCTTTTTCGATATACATGACGGCGTAGCTCAGGGCGAGCACGGCTGCGCCAAGCGCGATGAAGAGGTAGTTCATCGCGCTGAGGGGCATGGTGGCAGGCACTGGTTTGGCGACAGGCGGCTTCTGCTTTGCCGCTTCGGCCTTGGTCTTACGCCTGTTTTTCTTCGCTGAAGATGGCATCGAGCGTATCTAGACAGAGTTGCGCCTCCTCCTTGCTGATCGACAGCGGCGGAAGCAGGCGGATGACGTTCTGGCTGGTGGCATTGACCAGCACGTTTCTTTTCAGCGCCTCATCGACATAGTACTTCGCTTCGCGGTTGACCGTGATGCCGATCATGAGGCCGTACTGGCGAATTTCGAGAATCTGCGCGTGCTTTTCGGCCATCTTCTCGAACGTCGCGCGCATCATCGCGCCGGTTTCGGTGGCGTTCTCCATGAGTTTGTCCTCGTGAATCGCTTCGATCATGGCCAGACCCGCTGCGCAGGCGACCGGGTTGCCGCCGAACGTCGTGCCGTGGCTGCCGGGCGTGAAGACCTCGGCGACCTTGTCGCAGCCGATCACCGCGCCGAGCGGCAGGCCGCCGCCGAGCGGCTTGGCCGCGCAGACGAGATCTGGCTGGAGGTCGAACGGCATGTAGCTGAAGAAGTTGCCTGTGCGGCCGCATCCGGCCTGAATCTCGTCAGCCACGATGAGGAAGTCGTGCTCCGCCGCCAGCCCTTTCAGGCGTGCGATGAAGGCTTCGCTCACCTTGTGGATGCCGCCCTCGCCCTGCACAAATTCGACGAACACCGCCGCCGTGCGGCTGGATACCTTGCGTTCGAGATCGTCGATGTCGTTAAAGTCGATCATGCCGGTTTCGGGCACGAGTGGCTCGAAGCCGCCGACGTATTTCGGCTTGGCGGTCAGCGAGAGCGCGCCGTAGGTTCTGCCGTGGAAGCAGTTGGTCAGCGAGAGCACCTGCGTTTTCGATGTGTCGCCATTGCGGGCGGCGAATCTTCTCGCCAGCTTGATGGCAGCCTCGATCGCCTCGGTGCCGCTGTTGCAGAAGAAGACCTTCGACATCCCTGAAATCTCCAGAAGCTTTGCGGCAAGGTCGAACTGCGGCTTCTGCATGAAGAGGTTCGAGACGTGGATGTATTTGGCCGCCTGCTCGGTGATGGCGTGTTCGAGGCGCTGGTCGCCGTAGCCGATGGCGTTGACGCCGATACCGGCGATCATGTCGAGGTAGCGGTCGCCTTCGGTGGTGTAGAAGAACGATCCTTTGCCGTAAGCGATGTGGAGCGGCAGCCTTGCGTAGTTGTGGAAAAAGAGCTGCTGTTCGGTTTCAAGATTTATTGCTGGTGTCTTCATCGTTATGATTAGGTTCAGAATTTGTGCTTGCGGTTGCACTTATTTGCTTGTAAAATCATAGCTTTCGTTCGATTCTCTAAATTCGGATTGCAGTCGAATCGGTATTGCCGTTTCGTTACTCCTGCTTATCCTCCTCGCCTCAGCGCTGACGGATGACGCTTCGTATCGCTCGCCAGATGCCGTAGGCTCCCAGAAGCGCCGAGTACCAGAGCAGGTCGCGTCCATCCTTGCCGGTCATCCCGGAAGCGTACCAGGCAATATACGCTGCGAGCCCCAGAAATGTCACGGAAAGCAGCGCGTCGAGCGCCTTGATGAGCGACTGGGGACGCTGGTCTCCGGGCGACTTTTCAGGATGAAGAGTCATCGTCACAGCCCTGTTTCTTTTCCCGGTAGAAGCGCCAGTCACGGTTGACGATCAGCCGCGCACCGTAGCCGAAGGTGAAGTACGACCAGGCCCACTGCATCAGCACGAAGACGCGGTGCCGGAAGGTCGAGAGGTAGTAGATGTGCACCAGCAGCCAGGTGAACCAGGCGAAGGCGCCGTTGATTTTCAGGTTGCCGATTTCGACAATCGCCTTGTTTCGCCCGATGGTGGCCATTTGCCCCTTGTCGCGGTATTTGAACGGCTTGCGCGGCCTGCCCTTGATGTCGTTCAGGATCGTCTTGCCGATGGCGTTGCCCTCCTGCATGGCCACCGGAGCGATGCCCGGCAGGGTGGCTCCGTTTTCCAGCATGAAGCAGGCCTGATCGCCTCCGGCGAATACTTCAGGGTGACCCGGCAGGCTAAGGTCGTTTTCAATCACGATCCGGTCGCTGCGGTCGGTTTCGACGCCCATCATCCGCCCGAGGTCGGAGGCCTTGATGCCTGCCGCCCAGAGCGCCGTGGCCGCCTCGATGCGCTCGCGTCCGATCTGCACGCCATCGGCATCGACGTCACTGACCATGCTCGAGGTCCACACCTGCACGCCGAGCTTCTCCAGCTCGCGGGTCGCCTTGCTCGACAGCTCGGGAGCGAAGGTGCCGAGGATGCGTTCGGCGGCTTCGACGATGAAGATGCGGGTGAGCTTCGGATCGATGTTCCGGTAGAACTTCGAGAGGGTGTAGCGGCTCATTTCGCCTATGGAGCCGGCTAGCTCGACGCCGGTGGGGCCGCCGCCCACGATGACGAAGGTGAGCTGCTTTTTGCGCTCTTTCGGATCTTTGGTGCGTTCGGCAGCTTCGTAAGCCTCCATCACCCGGCGGCGAATCTCGGAGGCCTGGGCGAGGGTTTTCAGACCGGGGGCGTGCTCCTCCCAGCCGTTGTTGCCGAAGTAGTGGTGCTGCGCTCCGCAGGCGAGCACCAGATAGTCGTACTCGACATCGCCGAAATCGGTGATCACCTTGCGCTGTTCGAGATCGACGTTGGTCACCATGCCTTTGAAGACGGTGACGTTATGGTTGTCGGCCAGCATGTTCCGGAGCGGTGTGGCGATGTCGCCCTCGCCGAGCGCGGCCATCGCGACCTGGTAGATCAGCGGCTGGAAGAGGTGGTAGTTCTTTTTGTCGATAAGGATTACTTCGACATCCTTTTTATTACTCAGTATTCTGGCGGCGTTCAGGCCGGTAAAGCCTCCGCCGACGATTACAACCTTTTTTTTCATCTCTTCCGGGGTTCTCGTATTCACATAGGTCTTGGTGCGGGCATTCATGTTAAGAATCGTCGCCAGCAGTCTGGCTAAAGTAATGATACCCTCATCGTGCGCAAACTCTGGAAAGTAATAAAAAAGCGACGGAAATTACTATTGCCGTTACCCAAGCGTCACCGGTAGCAAGGAGCTTCAGCTCAGCTTGTCGATGATCGGCGCGTGGGCTGGGAAGAGTGCGAGCAGTTTTTCGCGGTCGGCAAAGGTGAAGTCATGAAAATCGAAGCCAGGGGCGACAACGCAGCTCACGAGGACGTATGTACCGGGATCGTCCGATTTGGTAAGGCTCGCGCCAAACCAGCTTTCTGCAGGTACCCACGAGTGAAGCACCTGCCCGGCATCCGGATCGTAGCCAAGCGTGAACGACGACGGTTCGCCAGCTTCGGGAAAGCTGTGCACTTCGAGCGGCGAGCCGGTGTGGAAGTACCACTGCTCGTCGGAGTGGATGCGGTGCAGCCGGGAGCGGTCGCCGTGTTCGAGCAGGTAGTAGATTGAGGTCGCGTAGCTTCGCGCGGAGCCGAACGGCCCGGCTCCGCTAAAGTCGTACTGACCTTCGCCGCGGTAGGTTTCGCGGTACCAGCCCCCTTCGGGGTGGCGTTCGAGCCGGAGCCGGTCGATCCAGAACTCAGCCGTTCGCACGGAGCTTTTCTCGGATTTTGGCGGTTTTCTGGCGCGAGGCTTCGGCAAGGCCCTGGCGGTGCTCGGTGAACTTTTGCATCAGCGCGTCGTCGCAGAGGGCAAGCATCTGCACGGCGAGCAGCGCAGCGTTACGGGCGTTGTCGATGCCGACCGTGGCCACGGGGATTCCGGCGGGCATCTGCACGATGGCGTAGAGCGAGTCCTGGCCGCTGAGCTTCTTGTTGAAGATCGGCACGCCGATAACCGGCAGGGGAGTCATCGCCGCAGTGACACCCGGCAGATGCGCCGCGCTACCCGCACCGGCGATGATCGTCTTCAGGCCGCGTTCACGGGCAGACGAGGCATATGCTTCGAGGTCCCCCGGCGTGCGGTGTGCCGAGATGACCGACATTTCAAACGGAATATCGAACTCGTCGAGCACCGCAGCCGCCTCTTTCATGATGTCGAAATCGGAATCGGATCCCATCAGGATGCCGACCAGCGGTTCCTGCGCGTCAGTTGATGGTGGTGTCATGGATAAAAAAATAAAATGCCGACCGCATGGAATCATGATCCCTTGGTGCAGCCGGTTGAAGTTTGAGGGCTATGAATTCGCGGAGTTTTTGTATTTTCCCCAGTGAAATAGAAAAAATAACACTTGTCGAGGAAGAATACAATGACAACAGACGTTGCAAAACTCGCTCTGAAGTACAGCAATCCCGGCCCCCGTTACACCAGCTACCCGACAATTCCGTCGTGGAGCGCGGATGGCGTGAGCCAGGAGCAGTGGAAAGAGGCCATGGTCAAAGGTTTCAACGAAAGTAACGAAACCTCTGGAATCAGCATGTACATCCACATTCCGTTCTGCGAGAACTACTGCTACTTCTGCGGTTGCAACGCTCATCGCACCACCGATCATTCGTTCGAGAAACCCTACATCGATGCGCTCATCAAAGAGTGGCAGATGTATCTCGATGTGTTCCCCGGCACGCTCAATGTCAAGGAACTGCACATCGGTGGCGGCACGCCTACCTTCCTCAGCCCCGAAAATCTCATCCGCCTTGTCGATACCATGTTCAAGGATGTTAACAAGATGGATGACTACATCTTCAGCTTTGAGACCAATCCCCGCTCGACTACCCGCGAGCACCTCGAAGCGCTCTATAGTGTCGGCTTCCGCCGCATGAGCTTTGGCATCCAGGACTTCGACCCGGTTGTGCAGGAGGAGATCAATCGCCCGCAATCCTTCGAGCTGGTCAAGGAGAAGATCGACATGGCTCGCGAAATCGGTTTCAACTCAGTCAACTTCGACCTTGTCTATGGTCTGCCCAAGCAGACGCTCGCCACGGTGACCGACACCATTCAGAAGGTGATGGAGCTGCGTCCCGACCGCCTCGCCTTCTACGGCTACGGCCACAACCCGCACCTTTACGAAGGTCAGCGCCGTTTCAAGGAGGAGGATCTTCCGGTGGGCGACGTCAAGCAGGAGCTCTACGACAAGGGCCGCGCGATGCTTGAGTCGATCGGCTACCACGAAATCGGCATGGACCACTTCGCCATCGAGGGCGATGCGCTCTATGAAGCGATGAAAAACGGCACGCTGCACCGTAACTTCATGGGTTACACCGAGAACACCACCCAGATGATGATCGCCCTCGGCGCTTCGTCGATCAGCGATACCTGGTACGCCTTCGCGCAGAACGAGCGCACCGACGGCCGCTACGTCGAGGAGGTCAACAAGGGGCGCTTTCCGATCATGCGTGGCCACCTCCTGGCCGACGAGGATCTGGTGCTTCGCCGCCACATCCTGAACCTCATGTGCCGCCTGGAGACCTCGTGGGAAGACCCGAAGCTCCACACCGACGAGCTGGACGTCGCCCGCTACCGCCTCAAAGACATGGAGAACGACGGCATCGTCGAGCTCAGCGACAAGGGGGTGAAGGTGACCGAAATCGGCGTACCGTTCCTCAGGAACATCTGCATGGCCTTCGACGCACACCTCTGGCGCTCCGACAGCCTCTCGAAGGCGTACAACGTGTCGCGAGACATCCAGAAAGAGTACATCGAAAAGGCCCGCCAGGCCAAGCTTCAGCAGACAAGCTGAACTGTTACCGGTAAGATTTTTAAAGGGTGATCGTTTGGTCACCCTTTTTTTTGGCGCTGACCGTATGCACAGCACGATGACAAGGTAAAGACAAAGCAGATCAACAAACGATGACCAAACAAATCAAGACAGGATTTATCGGCAGCGGCTGGGCGCAGGTGGCGCAGGCTCCGGCCTTTTCGCTGATGGATGAAGTGGAACTCGCGGCAGTCGCCAGCCCGACCGAACGGCGGCGCAAGAAGTTTCAGGATCGTTTCGGCATTCCGAAGGGGTACGCCGACTGGCGCGAGATGCTCGACGAGTGTCCGCTCGATTTGGTGTGCGTCACCACGCCCACCTTTCTGCACGAGCCGATGGTGACCGGTGTGCTCGAAAAGGGCGTCGGCGTGCTCTGCGAAAAGCCCTTTGCGCTGACCGTCGAGGAAGCCGAGCGGATGACGGCGCTGGCCAATCGTTCGCCAAATCTCGCTCTGATCGATCATCAGCTGCGCTTCCATCCTTCGGTCAGAACCATGAAGCAGATGATCGACGGCGGTGAACTTGGCAAAATCTACGAGGTGCGCGCCGTGGTGAACCTCGCCTCGCGCAACCGGCCCGACATGGCGTGGTCGTGGTGGAGCGACGCCTCGAAAGGGGGCGGCGCGCTACGGGCGATCGGCTCGCACCTGATCGACCTGAACCGCTTCCTTATTGGCAAGATTTCCGAGGTCAGTTGCAACCTCTCGACCTCGATCCCCCAGCGCCCCGACCGTTCGGCAGAGGGCAGCACCCTGCCGGTCACCTCAGACGACAGTTTCGCCATGAGCATGACGTTCGGCCCTTCGTCTGTGGCGCTTGGCGCTTCATCGCTTATGCATGTGAGCACGGTGGGCTCCTATACCTGGTTTTCGCTCGAAGTGGTTGGCAGCCTCAAAACTATCAGGCTCGATGGGGCTGGACGGCTTTGGGAGATCGTCAACAGTGAGGTCAAAGGCGGGCGAAGCCTCGTCGATGCGCCGCGCTGGAAACAGGTCGAGCCGATCCTTCCGTGGGACGAACTGGTGCTTCAGGAGAAGATCAAGCAGTCCTCGCTGGCTGTGCACGGCATTTTTGCCGTCGGCTTTGCCTTCCTCGCTCACCGCATCGTCAAGGCGCTCAAAACCAGTGAACGTACCATCGAGGATGCCGCCAGCTTCCACGACGGCCTCGCAATTCAGAAAATCATGCAGGCCGGTCTGGACTCCGATCGCGAGAAGCGCTGGATGAAGGTTTGACAGTGGATAATTGATGATGTAAGGGCGGGCCTGTGTGTCCGCCTTTTTTGGTTAACCTTTTTTTGAAGAATTAATTATGGCTTGGGTGATGCTCTTTGTTGCCGGGCTGTTCGAGTGCGCCTGGGCGGTGGGGTTGAAATACTCTGAAGGATTCTCGTGTCCCATGCCTTCTGCATTGACCATTGCCGCGATGCTTGTCAGCTTCTGGTTGCTCTCGATGGCGATGAAAAGCGTGCCGGTTGGCACGGCTTACGCGGTCTGGACAGGCATTGGCGCAGCCAGGGTGGCGGTGGCCGGTATGCTGCTTTTCAATGAGCCGCGAGACCTGGCGCGGCTACTCTGTATTTTTCTGATTATCGCCGGAGTGGCAGGGTTACGGGTGCTTGCGGGGAAGTAGCCGGGAGTTGGGCTGATCGCTCTCTTTTCAATTATCCATTCTCAACTGTCAATTATCAATTAACCCGCCTCTTCTTCCCAGCAGACGTACAGTGTGTCCAGCTCCCGGCAGACCTCTTCGTACTCTTCGGTGGCTTTGTGGGTCTCTTCGGCAGATTGCTCGTAGAATGAGGGCTGGGCCATCATCTCTTCGTGCTGGGTTTTGGACTCTTCAAGCCGCTGAATCTCCTTTTCGATGGCTTCGATCTTTTTGCTGTTGGCTTTGGGCGCGGCGGGTTTTTTCGCTGTCGGTTTACTCGCCGCGGCCTTTTGTTCGGCGGCCTGTTTCGCCTCGGTTTCAGCCTGCTGCTTTTTCTCTTTTTCCCATGCTTTTTCAGCTTTTTCGAGGTATTCAGCGTAGGTGCCGAGATAGACTTGCACTGAGCCGTTCTTGATCTCGAACACCTTGTTAACGAGGCTATCGAGGAAATAACGGTCGTGGCTGACGATGAGCAGCGTGCCGTCGTAGTTTTCGAGCGAATCGATCAGCATCTCCTTGGAACGCATGTCGAGGTGGTTGGTTGGCTCGTCCATGATGAGCAGGTTGGAGGCCTGAAGCAGAATTTTTGCCAGGGCGACTCTCGATTTTTCGCCGCCGGAGAGCACGGCGGTCTTTTTCTCCACCGCGTCGCCGCTGAACAGGAAGCAGCCTAAAATGTCACGCACGCGGCGCTGCGCTTCGGCGGTGGGGGCGGAGTCCATCATCTCGTCGAGGATGCTTTTTTCGGGCGAGAGATTGTCGGTCTGGTGCTGGGCGAAGTAGTTCATGCTGACGTGGTGGCCTGTTTGGCGCTTGCCCTCGAAGTCGATCTCGTCGGCCAGAATCCGGCAAAAGGTGGTCTTGCCCGCGCCGTTCGAGCCGACGATGGCGATGCGGTCGCCGCGCATGATCTCCACATCGATGTCCTTCAGCACTTCTTTGGTCGTACCGTCTGGAAGCTTGAACGACTTCGAGATCCCCTCCAGCCGGAGCACTTCGCGGCCCGACGGTCTCGCTTTCGGGAAGGAGAAGGAGATCTGTGACAGATCCTCCTCCGGGGCTTGCAACTCCTCTTCGAGCTTCTGCATTTGGCGCAGTCGGCTCTGCGCCTGCCGCGCTTTGGTGGCCTTGTAGCGGAAGCGATCGACGAACGACTTCAGGTCAGCCATCTTTTTCAGATCGTTCTCGTAGCGCGCCATCATGAGCTGGTAGCGCTCGGCCTTCTTCTTTTCGTAGAAGGTGTAGTTGCCTTTGTATTCGGTGATTTCGTTGAAGGCGATTTCAAGCGTTTTGGTGGTGAGCTTGTCGAGGAAGAAGCGGTCGTGTGAGACGATGAGGTAGCTGTGCTCGTAGTTGAGCAGGTACTGTTCGAGCCAGCGCAGCGAGTCGATGTCGAGGTGGTTGGTCGGCTCGTCGAGCAGGAGGAGTGTCGGGCTCTGCAAGAGCAGGCGCGCGATGAGCAGGCGCATCTGCCAGCCGCCGGAGAACTCCTTGACCTTTTTGTAGAAATCCGCGCTGCTGAAGCCGAGTCCGGAGAGAATTTTCTCCGCATCGGATTGCATCCGGTAGCCGCCGAGCCGCTCGAAGTCGTGCGAGGTGTCGCTGAACCGCTCGATCAGCTTGTGGTACTCGTCGCTCGCGTGATCCTGATCGGGCAGGGCGAGTTCGTGCTCCATCTGCGAAATCTTTTCGGAAAGTTCATGGAGCGTTTTGTTAGCTTCGAGAGCGTACTGGAGCGCGGTTTTGTCGAGGTCGCCCTCGAAGGAAATCTCCTGCGGAAGGTAGCCGATGGTGGTGGCGGCGGACTTCATGATCTGGCCGTCACTCAGCGGCCCGTCTTCTCTAAGCTGACCGGCGAGCAGGCGCATCAAGGTGGACTTGCCGGTGCCGTTCAGGCCGACCAGCGAGGCGTGATCCTTGTCGCCGATCCGGAATGAGGTGTCGCGCAGGAGCACTTTGGTGCCTGCCGAAAGAGAGAGATTTCGTGCTTCGAGCATGGAGTCGCAGTTTCAGTTTTGCAGTGAAGATACGATATTTCGGTAAAGCACCATGATTTCGGCCCGCCCGGTGCGACGGCGCTGGAACGATACAATCGTGACGTCCAATCGGTGACCGTTTTGCGAACCTTTCATAATTATCCCGTTTCATGAGGAGATCGGTCTGGTCGGCTTTCTCGCTTATCGCCCTGTTGTTCTGTTGCTCCTGGCGTCCCGCATCGGCGCGGGCGACGGAGACGCTCGACTGGGCGCAGTGCCTTGCCGAAGCCGCCGGACACCATCCCGATCTACGCTCGGCGGTGGAGTCTGTCCGGCAGGCCGAGGCGCAGCGCAACATCGTCAAGGGTGGCCAGCGTCCGACTCTCAACGCATCGGCGGGCGGCCAGCGTTCGGGATCGAGCGACACGGCTCCGGCAGGGGCGTGGTCGTATGGCGTGAACGCCAGCCAGTTGCTCTTCGACGGGGCGAAGACCTCCAGCGAGGTGAAGTCCGCCAGTGAATCCCTCAAAGCGTCGCGCTACAGCGAGCAGTCGGTGTCGGTCGATACCCGCTACGCTTTGCGCACGGCGTTCGTGCAGCTCCTGACCGCGCAGAAGCAGGTGGCGCTCGACGAGCAGATCATGATCAAGCGAAAGCAGGATCTGCGCCTGATTTCGCTGCTTTACAAACCGGGTACGGAGAATATCGGCTCGCTCAGCAAGGCTCGTGCCGATCTCGGCGAGGCTGAGTACGAGGTGGCGCAGGCCAAACGCGGCTTGGAGCTGGCGCAGGTTTTGCTCGGCACGCAGCTTGGTCGCGCGGCGACCGGCCCGCTCCGCGTGACAGGCCAGTTCACGGCGAACGAGAGCACCCGGCAGTCGCCCGATTTCGACCGGATCGCCAAGGAGAGTCCGGCCTACCTCAATCTCACCGCACAGAAAGATGCCGCCGGGTACAGCTTGCAGGCCGCGCGGAGCGCGTTCATGCCGTTGGTTTACGTGAGCACCGGCTTTGGCAACAGCGCGTTCCGGCAACTTCCGCCCGACCGCACTGACCGGCAGGCAGGTATCGATGTCTCGGTGCCGATCTACGCGGGTGGCTCTGGCAAGGCGGGCGTGGCCAGGGCGCTGGCGCTGGTCAATCAGCTTACCGCCGACGAACAGAGCCTCTACCTTTCGCTCAAGCGGAACCTCGCGCAGGCGTGGAAGAGTTTCATCGACGCCTCCGGCAAGGTGGAGGTTCAGAAAAAGTATCTCGACGCCGCCTCCGAGCGGGCGCGGATCGCTGATGCCCAGTACTCGGCGGGTCTGGTGTCGTTCAACGACTGGACGATAATCGAAGACAATCTCGTTAGCGCGAAAAAATCATATCTCAACGTCCAGTCCAGCCTCCTCAACGCCGAGGCGGCCTGGGTGCAGGCAAAAGGAGGCACTCTTGACAGCAGGTAAACCGCAACTGCTCTGGGGGGGGCGGCCGTCGCCGTGGTCGTCGCCGCCGGATTTTTCTTTTTTCGGTCGGCGTTCGTCAGCAAGCCGAAGGTCACGTATCGCGAGTACCGGCCCACGGTCGGCGTTATCCGCCAGACGATTTCGACCACGGCTACCGTACAGCCGCAGAACCAGCTCGAAATCAAGTCGCCCGTGAGCGGACGGATCGACGAGATTCTGGTCAAGGAGGGGGATTTGGTCAAAAAGGGGCAGGTGCTCGCGCTCGTCAGCTCCACGGAGCGGGCGGCGCTGCTCGACGCGGCGACGCAAAAGGGGCAGAGTGAAGTCGATTACTGGAACAAGGTCTATAATCAGACCGCGCTCATTTCGCCCATCGACGGGCAGGTGATCGTGAGCAGTCTCAATCCGGGCCAGACCATCACTACGAGTGACGCCGTGCTGGTGCTCTCCGACCGGCTTATCGTGCAGGCCGACGTTGACGAGACCGACATTGGCAGCGTGAAGGTCGGCCAGAAGGCGCGGATTAGCCTCGATGCCTGGCCCGACATCTACGTCGATGGAGTGGTCGATCACATCTACTACGAATCGACTCTGGTCAACAACGTCAATATCTACCATGTCGATATCGTGCCATCGCGTGTGCCGGAGGTGTTCCGGTCGGGCATGAGCGCCAATGTCGAGATCGTTGTCAAGGAGAAGAGCGGCGTGCTGACGCTTCCCGTCGGGGCGGTTAAGAGCCGTGACGTCCGGTCGTTCGTGCTGATAAGAAGCACCCCTCCGGATTCGATCAGGGAAGCGCCGGCGCGGCTCGGGTTGCAGGATGCCGACAATGTGGAGATCGTCAGCGGTCTGGCCACCTCCGATGTCGTCCTCGTCGAAAGCAGCTCGTTCGTACCGCAAACGGATCAGAGTGGCGGGAATCCGTTCATGCCGCGACGCAGGTCTGAAAAGAAGAAGAGATCACATGATTGAGCTTGACGGCATCACCAAAAGCTACACCATCGGCGAGAGTCAGGTTCGTGCTCTCGATGGCGTGAACCTGATGATCGAAGAGGGCGAGTTTATGGCGATCATGGGCGCGTCCGGTTCGGGCAAGTCCACGCTGATGCACATCCTCGGCCTGCTCGACTTGCCCGACAGCGGGAGTTACCGACTGATGGGCAAACAGATCGCCAAGCTCAACGACGACGAACTGGCTACGCTGCGTAACAACGTCACCGGGTTCGTGTTTCAGCAGTTCCACCTGCTTGGCCGGATGAGCGCTCTCGACAACGTGATGCTGCCCGGCCTCTACAGTGACCGTCAGCGCGATTTCTGCGCCGACGCGCTCGCCCGGCTCAAAACGGTCGGACTTGCCCATCGCGCCGACCAGCGACCGAGCCAGATGTCGGGCGGCGAGCAGCAGCGGGTAGCCATCGCTCGTGCGCTGATCTGCGATCCGATGCTCATCTTCGCCGACGAGCCGACCGGCAACCTCGACACGAAGAATTCGTACGAGATCATGCGTATCCTCACCGAGCTACACCGGCAGGGCAAGACCGTCGTCATGGTGACTCACGAGCACGATATCGCTGCATACGCCGACCGGGTCATCACCATGCAGGACGGCAAGATCATCGAAGACCGGAGAAACGGCGGCGAGGCGGAGCGGCCTGAACGGGACAGCACGATGATGCAGGTCGAGCACCAGCCGCTGTTCAACCCGTCGCGGATGCTCGGCTTCGTGGCGCAGGCGTTCCGTTCCATCACGGCCAACAAGATCAGGACGCTGCTCTCGGTGCTCGGCATTCTGGTGGGTGTCGCCTCGGTGATCGCCATGATGGCGCTGGGCGCGGGCGCGGGCACCTCGATGGAGGAGAGCCTCAAGTCGCTGGGCTCGAACCTGCTCTCCGTTCGGGGCGGTTCGGCCAAGGTGCGCGGCGCGGCGCGCGGCACCGGAAGCTTTACCCGCTTCACGCGGCAGGATGTGCAGGCTATCGCGGAGCTTTCGCCGCTGGTCAGCCGCGCATCCGGGTATGTGAACGGATCGGTACAGATGGTGTATCTGAACAAAAACTGGAGCAGTTCGGTCGAAGGGGTTGGCTTTGATTACGGAACGATGCGCGCGGCCATGCCTTCGTTCGGGCGATGGTTTACCCGCGAGGAGATTCGCTCGCGCCGGAAGGTGGCAATCATTGGCACCACCATCGTCTCCGAACTGTTCGGCGACGAGTATCCTGTTGGCAAAACCATCAAGATCAATCGCATCAACTTCAGGGTGATCGGCGTCCTGCCGCACAAGGGTTTCGGCGGTCACCGCGACCGCGACGATGTTGTCTATATTCCCGTGACGACCGCCATGCACCGCGTGCTGGGGCGGGACTACCTGAACAGCATCTACGTGGAGGTGTCGAGTGCCGAAAACATCGAACCCGCCAAGGGGGCGATTGACGCCCTCGTCCGCAAGCGGCACAGGATTCGGGCCGGTGACGAGGATTCGTTTTACATTCGCGACATGTCGGAGTTCAAGGAGATGCTCAGCTCCACCACCCAGACCATGAGCACGTTTCTCGGCTCGATTGCGGCCATCTCGCTGGTGGTGGGTGGCATCGGCATCATGAACATCATGCTGGTTTCGGTGACCGAACGCACCCGAGAGATCGGCTTGCGTAAAGCGATTGGCGCTCGCAAGAGCGATATCATGGTGCAGTTTCTGATCGAATCGGTGGGGCTGACGCTCAGCGGAGGTCTTATCGGTATCGTGGTTGGTATCGGCGTTTCGGTCATGCTCTCGACCTTTGCCGGTTGGGCGGTGAAGACCTCGATTTTTTCTGTCGTACTGGCGAGCGGATTTTCTGTGCTGATCGGCCTGTTTTTCGGATTATGGCCCGCCAAAAAAGCCGCCGGACTCAAGCCGGTTGAGGCGCTGCGCTATGAGTGAGTGCTAGTGGGGGGAGTCCAGGTTTTACAGTCAAAAAATTTTGGATCAAGACGAGGACAGAAGTCTGGATTTGAGCATTTTGAGGATGATCAGGTATAGGTGTTGATTCCGATAACTGTACCGGAATTCGCACTCTTTGAGGTGCAGATAAAAGGTGCTCATGCTCATTTCCCGGAACTTGGTGCCATAGCCACATTTGCCCCGAACCCGTCGAGCGCCAAAAAAGATTCGTTAACTTCGATCTCGCCGGACAAGGGGAATTGACGCTCGCAATGTTCGGCAATCCGTTGCCGAATGGCCTTGAGATATCGGTTCACGGTATTGCGACTCAGGCCGCTAAGCAAAGCGATTTGAGTGGCGTCCAAATCAGTGGCAAAATAGCGAACCAGCAACCTGAATTTGGCCTCTGAAATTTTTGAACTGTTTACGTGCCGGTTATTTGTTAACATAAAAGTAAGTTAGAAAGATTTCTAGGCTCCTGTTCTGGTCGTAACCTAAAATTTTTTGGATTCCTTTTGCATGGTAGCAGCTTTTTCCCTATAATAAGCACTCTCTAACTGACGCGGGAATAGCTCAGCTGGTAGAGCACAACCTTGCCAAGGTTGGGGTCGCGAGTTCGAGTCTCGTTTCCCGCTCCACAGATACAAAGCCTCCGATATTCGGAGGCTTTTTTGCTTTTATCTTTCCGTTCCAAGGGCACATCAGAGTCATTTGGCCACCTTCACGGAACGCCATGCAAACAGCGCCATGAAGCTCACTTACGATAGCTCAATAACTACGGGCAAAAAATTCCCTACCTGTTGCACACAAAAAGAATTTTCCCTATAATAAGCAGTCTCTGACTGACGCGGGAATAGCTCAGCTGGTAGAGCACAACCTTGCCAAGGTTGGGGTCGCGAGTTCGAGTCTCGTTTCCCGCTCCACAGATACAAAGCCTCCGATATTCGGAGGCTTTTTTTGTTTTGAGAAAAACACAAAAAAATTATTTAGCTTAAAACCGCCAGCAATTATTTACCCGCTTAATAAACGGCAAAAGAATTGGCATGGGCGTGAGGTCGCATTAGTTGTGTAATTCATAGAGATCGTTTCAATTTTTGCATCCGTAAATCGAGCTTGTCATTCTGCTCTTGCCCCCATTCTATCAGTTGCCGTTGAAGTTTTTCGGCAAAGAATTCCCGACCTCGATCTGTCTGAATTCTTTGTATGGGAAAGGGCATCTCTTCAAGCACTTGCTCCAGAAATATCACAGAGGTTGCAGCTGTTCTTCTTGTGAACAGCGAAACGATCAGGTAGCGTGAGCAGTCATCAATATCTGTGCGCTGATACTTGCCGTTTACAATTTTACAGACATCCAGTCAGTACTGTCCGGTTAAAATAGTGAAAGTTGAGGCGCCGGCTCTTTTGGCTTTTTGATCGAGCGATCGTTGAATGACAAAATCTCGATGAGCAAGCGCTGTTCCATGACCACTGCGGCAATCATGCGGGTTAAAACCTGAAGAGAGTCACGATCTTTTGTCTGGTACTTGATGAAGGCCAAGAGCAGGTAATAGCACATGGCCACCCATATCTGACTCAACACCGCGTTCGGACTGGTGCCGAGAAACGACTTGATTTTCAGGTTCTGCTTGATCCATTTGAAAAACAGTTCGATCTGCCAGCGCGACTTGTAGATAGCGG
>DRSQ01000232.1 GCA_011372505.1 Chlorobaculum parvum
CGACAGGCCGACAACTGCCTCAGAAATAGAGCAATGCTTCAGAGTTTACGGCGACTATTTCCCTGGTGATCACCTCTTCCCATTCCGAACAGAGTCGTTAAGACCAGGTGAGCCGATGGTACTGCTTTAGTGCGGGAGAGTAGGTCGTCGCCGAGTTTTTTACACAGCATAAAAGCCCGTCTTCAACCGACGGGCTTTTTGCGTTTATAAACTAACGCCTATTACCTATCACTCTCTGCCCGACGGCTCGCAAGAGTCCTGATCTTTTTGTCCTGAGGTAATTTAGCCTAATGGGCATTGCGGACGGATACGCAATTGCGAACTTCAGCCCCTTTTTCATTGTTAGTGTTAATCCTGTCCTGTTTTTTGAACGTCAGTGACTGACACATAACGATGGAGGTGATCCATGCCGAATGCTGTTACTGGTATTCCGCGGGAGTTGCTTCAGCCTTATGCATCTCCCTGTATTTCAATCTTTATGCCAACCAGTCGGACCTTTCCTGATAACTCTCAGGATCCGCTCAGGTTTAAAAATCTTGTCAGCAAGGTCGAGTCCGACGGAGTCGTTTTTGTTGGAAAACGTGAGATAGCTCCCCTGATTGAGCGATTACGTGCTGTACAGGATGATGCGTCTTTCTGGAAGCATACTCTTGATGGCTTGGCGGTGTTCATTACTCCCGACTATTTCAGGATTTTTCGTCTTCAGGAAAGTGTGATCGAGCAAGCACAGATTTCCAATTCCTTGTATATCAAGCCACTGATCAGAGCCTATCAGACCGCCGAACGCTTCCAGGTGTTAGCGTTGACTCGCAGCGAGGTGAAGCTATATGCAGGCAACCGGCACGAGCTTGATGAGGTTGAGCTTGCTGATGGGGTGCCGTCGACGATGACGGAGGCACTTGGTACAGAGATCACGTCGCCTCACATGACAGTTGCGTCGTATGGTGGAACCGATACGGCTATGCGTCATGGGCATTCATCAAGGCGTGATGAGGAGGCTTTGGATAACGAGCGCTTTTTCCGGGCAGTCGATCAAGGGATTGGCGAACACTACTCAAAGCCGTCCGGTCTTCCGCTGATACTGGCAGCTCTTCCAGAGCATCAGGGCTTGTTCCGCTCGATAACTCAAAATTCGCATTTGCTTGAGACCGGGATTGCAATCGATCCGGGTACGCTTTCGCTTGATGCGATGCGTGAGCGTGCCTGGGAGGTGATGTCGCCGTATCTTGAGGCCAGGATCGATGGCGTGTTAGCCAGGTATGCCGAGGCTGAGGCTAAAGGTCTGGGATCTGACAATCCGCATGACATTGCGACTGCCGCCGTGGCTGGTAATGTGGCCTTACTGTTACTCGACCTTCATGTGCCTGTACCCGGTCGAATCGATCCCAATTCGGGGGCGGTCGTGTTTGATGTGAAGCCTGAAGAGCATGATCTGTCTGAAGATATCGCCATGACAGTGCTCGCCAAAGGTGGAAAGGTGCTTGTGCTGCCAACGGAGCGAATGCCGGACGAATCCGGCGCTGCGGCCATCTTCCGGCACGCTTAATCTTTTCATATCATCAAATTATCTGATCGTTAGATACCAGACCAAAAGGGCGGAGCGTTCCGGTTTCCGCCCTTAACTTTTATATTGGCGATTCCGGGAAGCGCTTGTTCCCGGATTGTTTAACCCCGTAAAGTTATGCCTGACTGAATGGACGCAACCAGAGAGATTTACTGGAATATCGGTCACGGGACGGTTGCTCTCATGTACCTGCTCGTGCTGGCTGCAATCGCAGTGATGGGGCTGGGGTTTCGGGAGCGGCTGGTGCTCTGGCGTAAAGGCAAGCCGCTCGACCGCTCCGACCATCCGAAGCAGCGCTTAGCGCTCTTCATCACCGATGTGTTGAGTCAGCGAAAAGTGCTGACGGTTATGCAGGGCGGCCTGCCGCACGTGCTGCTTTTCTGGGGATTTCTGCTGCTCTTCATCGGTACTGTGCTGGTGATGCTGCAAGCCGATCTGCTGGCCCCTCTTTTCAGCGTTAACCTGCTCTCCGGTAATTTCTACCGGCTCTATTCGCTGGTGCTCGACCTTGCCGGGCTTGCAGCCATGGTGGCGCTTGCCGGGCTTGCCGTCCGGCGCTTCATCATCAAGCCTGCTGGTCTGGAGACCTCCTCAGCCGATGCGGCTCTTCACCTGCTATTGCAGGCTATTCTTGTGACCGGTTTTCTGATTGAAGGCGCCCGTATGGCCGTCACCGAACTACCCAACAATTCGGCGCTGGCGGCATGGTCACCGGTCGGAGCAGCGTTTGCCCAGCTGTTTATCGGGCTGGACGAGCAGGTGATCAGAGGAGCGCACAAGGCTTTGTGGCTGCTTCATCTAGTGTTCGGGCTTGGCTTTCTTGCCGTTATTCCCCGAACGAAGCTGCGTCACCTTGCCACTACGAGCGGTGGTAGCCTGTTCGAGCCGCACGAACCGAAGGGCACCTATTCGGCCATCGATCTGGAGGATGAGACTATCGAACAGTTCGGTGCATCGGCGGTCGGCGACCTCAGTTGGAAAGATCTGTTCGATACCGATGCCTGCATGCAATGTGGCCGCTGCCAGCAGCGTTGCCCGGCCTACCTGACCGGCAAGCCGCTTTCGCCGATGAAGGTGATTACGGACATCGGCGAGCTGGCCGGCAACGAAAACGGCAAAGGGCTGATCGAAAAAGTTTCTCGCGATGCTCTCTGGTCATGCACGACCTGCCGCGCTTGCGAACAGATTTGTCCGGCAAGCATTGAGCATATCGGCAAGATCATCGAAATGCGGCGTAGCCTTGCGCTCATGGAGGGCGAGTTTCCTGGCGACGAAGCGCGGCGGGCCTGCGAGGCGATCGAGGTGAACGGCAATCCGTTTGGGCTCTCCGCCACGTCGCGGGGTGACTGGGCCAAAGACCTGCCGGTGAGCATCGTCAAAGGAAAAATCGACGCCGATATTCTCTATTTCACCGGCTGTTACGCTTCGTACGACCCGCGCAATCGCAAGGTTGCTGAAAGTTTCGTGCGCATCTGCGAGGCAGCGGGAGTAAACGTGAGCATTCTCGGTGGTGCGGAGCGCTGCTGCGGCGAGCCTGCGCGGAAACTCGGTAACGAATACCTGTACCGGATGGTGGCCGACAGCAACATCGAGGCCATCCGGGCATCCGGAGCGCGGCGCATCGTGACGGCCTGCTCGCACTGCTTCAACACCATCGCGCGGGATTACCGCGAACTCGGGCTCGACTTGCCGGTCGAACACCACTCGACGTTCATTGCGGGATTAATCAATGACGGAAAGCTCAAGTTGAAGCCGGAGCGCATTACGGCGACTTTCCACGATTCCTGCTATCTTGCCCGTTATCAGGAGATTGTCGAAGAGCCGCGTGAGGTTGTTCGTGCTGCCGGTGTCAAGCTCGTCGAGATGGAGGCCTTCGGCAAGGAGGGCTTCTGCTGCGGGGCTGGCGGTGGGCGCATTCTCGCCGAAGAGAAGCTCGGCACGCAGATTGTCGATGAGCGGTTGCGGCAGGCACGTCAAACTGGCACCAAGAGCCTCGTTTCAGCCTGTCCGTTCTGCCTGAGCATGTTCGAAGATGGTCTCAAACGCGCGGATAGCCGTGAACCAATCAATGCATACGATCTTGCAGAAATTGTCGCGCGCAGCATCGATCGAAAATGAGGGACTCAGCTGTTTTTCCAACGTTAAAATGAGACGCATGTTGGTTACTCGCACCGAAATCAAAGAACGCACCACGCGCCTGCAAGCGCGTCTTGCAGCGGGCGGCATGCAGGCAGCGCTGCTTCTGATGCCGTCCGACATCTACTACTTCACCGGCACGCGGCAGAACTCGGCGTTCTGGGTTCCCGTGGAGGGCGAGCCCGTGCTGCTGGTGCGCAAAAGCCTTGAGCGCGCAGGTGCCGAAGGGCTGATTGATGATATTCGCCCGTTTCCGAAGAGCAAGGAGTTGTCCGCGCTGCTCGGTGGCGAAGGCGACACGGTCGGTATGACTTTCGATGCCGTTCCGGTGCAGCAGCATGGCTGGTATTCGAAAGTACTGCCGGGCCGCCGCTTCGTGGATTGTTCCATGATCGTCCGGGATCAGCGTTCCGTTAAATCCCCAGCCGAGATCGAGCTGATTCGGCGGAGTGCGGACAAGCTCATTTCGGTTTTCCGGGAAGTGCCATTGTTCCTGAAGGCTGGTATGCGCGAGCTTGACCTTGCCGCTGAAATGGAGTACCGGTTGCGTCGCCTTGGCCACGAGGGATTCGTGCGGATGCGGGCGTTCAATCAGGAGCTGTTTGGCGGCATGGCCGTGTCGGGCGGCGCGGCAAGCTACGGCTTTTTCGGCGGAGCTGTCACCGGCAAAGGGTTGTCGAGCGCTGCGCCGCAGGGGGCTTCGCTTGAGGTGATCCGGGAGAATACTCCGGTGCTTCTCGATTTTGTTGGCCTGTTCGACGGCTACCTCGTCGATATGACCCGCATGTTCGTAATCGGCAAGCTCGACGCGGAATTGCGGCGTGCGTTCGAGGTTTCGCTTCAGATTCAGGATGCCGTGCGCAACGCGATGGTGCCGGGTGCGATCTGCGAGGAGGTGTATCAGCAAGCCGCCGCAATGGCCGACGAGGCCGGGCTTGGCGGCAACTTTATGGGAATGCCGGGCGAGCAGTCGCGCTTTGTCGGTCACGGAGTCGGGCTGGAGCTCGACGAGCTGCCGGTGCTGACGCAGGGCTTTGCCTTTCCGTTGCAGAAGGGGCAGGTGGTGGCCGTCGAGCCGAAATTTGTCTTCCCCGGCAAAGGAGCGATCGGCATCGAAAATACCTTTGCTGTGACCGAAAATGGTGGCGAGCGGTTGACGGAACTGGCCGATGAGATCGTCGTCCTCTAAACGAACAAAGCTCCGGTGCTCCCGGAGCTTTGTATAAAAAAACAAGGCTGTTGAGGTCTGGACCAGCGCGCTCTTTTCTCGAACTTTCACGCTTACACTGCCCGTTCGATTACTTCGGCAACGCGGGCGGCTGCTGCTCCATCCCATTTTTCGGGAATCAGGGTTTTGGTTGCCGGTTTGCCC
>DRSQ01000233.1 GCA_011372505.1 Chlorobaculum parvum
GCTGCTCTCTGGAGTCGATGCGGTACTCACCAACGACACCGGCCTGATGCATATCGCCTCGGCGTTTGGCAAAAAGCTCTTCGTCATCTTCGGCTCCTCGGTCAAGGAGTTCGGTTTCATGCCGTGGGGCGCGGAGTACGAACTATTCGAGACGCCGGGCCTCAAATGCCGCCCCTGCTCGCACATCGGTCGCAGCTCCTGCCCGAAAGGGCACTTCCGCTGCATGACCGACATCGCACCTGAGACCGTCGCGAGTCGCATCGTCCAAACGCTCAACAAGAGATCAGCAGCATGAATATTTATACCTGGAATATCAATGGCATCCGCGCCCGCGAGGAGGCGCTCGCCGCATGGCTCGACAGCCGCAAGCCTGACATCGTCGTGCTCGAAGAGGTCAAGGCGCGCGAGGAGGAGATTCCTGAAAGCATCACCGGAATTGCCGGTTATCGCAAGTTCTGGAACGGCTCGTCGTTCAAAAAAGGGTACAGCGGCGTCGGTCTGCTCGTCCGCGACGGACTGTTCGATGATGCCAAGTGCGCACCGCCGCCGTTCGACATCGAGAACCGCACACTCGTGCTGCACGCGCCGCAATTCACCCTTATCGGAACCTACGTACCACGAGGTAACAGCGAGGAGCACTACGCCATCAAGTTGCAGTATCTGAACGATCTGAAGCAGTATATCGCCAGCCTCATGGCCGAGGGACGGGAGGTCATTATGGCGGGTGACATAAATGTCGCCCTTACCGATCTCGACGTGCACCGTTCGCAGAACAAGCCCGGCGCAACCGGCCTGCGCCCCGAAGAGCGGGCAGCTATCGAGGCGCATCTCAACCTCGGCCTGCACGACATTGTCCGCGAGCTGAATCCCGACAAGAAAGACCTCTTCACCTGGTGGCCCAACTGGAAGTTCGCCCGCGAGCGCAACCTGGGCTGGCGCATCGACTGCATCTACCTCACCGAAGGGCTTGCCAGCAAGGTTTCCGGCGTCTCGGTCGATCTCGAAGAGAAGACTTCCGACCACGCTCCGGTGTCGGCAGAGCTTGCATTTTGATCGGTTTTCAGCCCCGTCATTCAGCAGCCACCTGGCATCAGTTACGCGTTGGAAAACTGGATTAATCTTCGTACCTTTGATGTTCCAAAACGCAAATGGTGTTCATGCGTGGCATGAAGCCGCGGAGGCAGGAATGCGCAATACCTGTTTTTCCGCCATTTGCGCAGTTTGACATCACTCAAGAACCATTGCGCTATGAACAAACTCAAGCAATACGAATGCACCGTCATCATTGACGGCGGCCTTCAGGACGACGCTATCGCCGAAGCCATGGAACTGGTCAAAAAGACCATCACCGGCCAGGGCGGCGTGATCAACAACGTTCTGGAAGTCGGAAGAAGAAAAATGGCCTACCTCATCGGCAAATCCTCCGTTGGATACTATGCGCACATCGAGTTCGACACCGAACCGTCTGCCATCGCCGAAGTCGAACGCGTGTTCCGTTACGAAGAAAACATTCTGCGGTTCCTCATCATCCAGTTGAGTTCCCCACTGCTCGAAATGCGCAAACGCGTCGAGAAGTACAGCGTTATGCTTGGCAGCCCGGAAGATCAGGCTGAGCCTGAATCCGAATCAACGGCCAAGAACTGAACGGGCCGGTCGATGACGGTTTTTGAATGACTGATGAATACGATACCATTTGAGAACAAAAAGGAGAAGATGCTATGGCGGAACTGAAGATGCCTGAAATCAACAGCGTCATTATTGCCGGAAACCTTACCAAAGACCCGGTATTCAGAAAGACAAATTCAGGCGGAACGCCAGTAGTGAATTTTTCTATTGCGTGTAATCGCCGGTTCAGGGACAGCAATCACCAGTGGCAGGAAGATGTCTGCTACGTTGGCGTGGTCGCCTGGAACAAGCTCGCCGAAAGCTGCCGTGACAATCTGAGGAAAAGCTCGGCTGTTCTGGTTGACGGTGAATTGCAGAGCCGCACCTGGAAAGCTCAGGATGGTACATCAAGAACCGTGGTCGAAATCAAGGCCCGGAGGATCCAGTTCCTCAACAAAAGGAAGAAGAGCGACGAGGGGGACTACAACGACGAAGGATTCATCGAAGATGATGCGCATGAAACGCATCACAGGCATGTGGACGACGAAGGACACATGTATGAGTACAAATACCTCACTTCCGACTGAGACAAGTCGAGCTTCAATGCCGCAAGGCTGCAGCGAAGCTCGTGATCATGCAAGTTAAATTCTGAACAAGATCAATGAGACAGAAACCCCGCACCCGTAAATCAAAGGGCAACAAATCCCTGAGTAAAGCGCTGGAAGCGAAAAGGAAAGTGACGAAAAACCAGGTCGTATTTTTCGACTATCGCGACGAAAGGAAACTGAAGCGATTTATCAACGACCAGGGAAAAATCATTCCCCGCCGTATTACCGGTCTGTCGGCCAAAGAGCAGAGCCTGTTGACCCATTCGATCAAATGGGCAAGGTTCCTGGCTATCATCCCCTACGTGGCCGACGAATACAAATAAGTGGTTGTCCATACAAGTTTTAATTATTCAGAACGAGGAAACTGACCGTGAAAATAATTTTAAGAAAAGATGTGGCAACCCTTGGCGATGCCGGTGAAGTGGTCACCGTCAAGAATGGGTATGCCAATAACTACCTGATCCCCCAGGGTTATGCCATCCGAGCTACCGAAGGCACCCTCAAGGCGCTTGAAACCGAAAAGCAGCAGCAGGCTCGCAAAATCGAGCAGCGCCGGAAGGCTGCTCGCGAGATTGTGGCCAAAGTCGAACAGATGACCCTGAAAATTTCTACCAAATCCGGCGAATCAGGCAAGCTGTTCGGGACGGTAACTTCCGGCGACATTGCCGAAGCACTCAAAGCGCAGGGCGTTGAGATCGACCGCCGCAAAATTCAGCTTGAAGCTCCGATCAAAGCCCTGGGCAAGTATGAGGCCGAGGCAAAGATCTACATGGACATCACTGCCAAGCTCAACATTGTTGTTGAAGCTGAAGGCGCCGAGGCCGTGAAAACAGCTGAGGCTTCTGACGCGCCCGAAGCAGGAGAGTAATCACACTCTTTCAGGATTTTCGGAAGAACGCCCTCCTGAACCCCGGAAAAATCAAATAGTAAAGCATTATGAAACAAACTCTTCTTCAGGAAAAATATCCCATCTACATTCTGGAGCTTGACAAAGAAGAGACCAGTTACAGCAGCGTTGATGAGATCATAACCTACTTCCACCAGAAAATCGAGTCGGATCCGGTGGCTGTACTCATAGGAGAGTTCGACCATTACGCGCACACTGCAGCTCTTTCCAACGGGGAAATCGATGAGGGAATCACCGCCGGCAAAATCATCGTGTTCTGTTTCGGGAAAAAGCTGATGACTCCCAAGATGCTTGCCGTGCGTCCCCGCTCGATCGGCGTAGCCGAAATTGAAGGACATTTCGTGATAAGCTTTCTCGAAGCACCCAATCCGGTTGCCAACGATTTGATGGAGAGCTGGGCGCTTGCGCTGAAGAACCGGTAGCTATGCGGATTGCCGGAAACCGCATAGCAACAAAAAGCCTCATGAGCACTTGTGTTCATGAGGCTTTTTCTGTATCACGTTAGTCTCGCGAGCAGTTCAGCACTTGACCTTGTTCAAGCATCAAAAAGACATCTTCGCAACACCTCCAATCCGAAATGTTTCAAGCCATAAACTGGCTCAGCATCCTGACGTCGTTCTCGAACAAGAGCCGGATGTCGTCGATCTTGTATCGTAAAAGTGCGGTGCGATCCACGCCCATGCCGAAGGCGTAGCCGGTCCACTCCTCCGGATCGATGCCGCAGTTCTTCATGACGTTCGGGTGCACCATGCCGCAGCCCATGATTTCGAGCCAGCCCGACTTCTTGCAGACGCGGCACCCCTTGCCACCGCACAGGTAGCAGGTGACATCCACCTCCGCCGAGGGTTCGGTGAAGGGGAAGAAGCTCGGACGGAACCGGAGCTTCACGTCGCTGCCGAACATCTGGCGGGCGAACGAGTAGATGGTGGCTTTCAGGTCGGCGAACGAGACGTTTTTGTCGATGTACAGCCCTTCGAGCTGGTGAAAGACGCAGTAGCTCCGGGCGCTGATCGCTTCGTTGCGATAGACCTTTCCGGGGCAGATCACCCTGATCGGTGGCTTTTCGTCGAGCATCACACGAACCTGCACCGGAGATGTGTGCGTACGGAGCAGAACGTCGCCCTCAGGCTGGCCGCGGGTAACGAAAAAGGTGTCCTGCATGTCGCGCGCCGGATGGTTCGGCGGAAAGTTGAGCCGGTCGAAATTGTACTCGTCGAGTTCAAGCTCCGGGCCGGTAGCGATGCTGAAACCCATTGCGGTGAAAATGCGCTTCATATCGCCCAGCACCTTCTGCGCGGGGTGCTCCGAGCCGCAGAACGAGCGGCGTCCCGGCAGCGAAAGGTCGATGGAGGGCGCCTCAGCTTCGGCCTTTTGCGCAAAGCTGCTTTCGGCTTCGGCTATCCTTTTCTCAGCGGCCTGTTTGAGGGTGTTGAGCAACTGCCCTATGCGAGGTCTGTCAGCAGAATCGACGGTTTTGAGCTGGCCAAACAGGCCGCCTATTTTTCCTTTCCGCACGGTGAACTCAAGCTTGAACGCTTCGAGTTCACCGGCATTCCGGATATGGTATCCTTCGATCTCCTGCTGCAGTTGTTGAATGTGTTTCTCCATAGGGCGCGTTACCAATAATTAATCGAGAACCGTTTTGACGATCATCGAAAATGCTTTCGGATCCTTCACGGCGATTTCTGCCAGCGCCTTGCGGTCGATGTCAATGTTTTTCTTGTGGATAGCGTCCATCAGGCGCGAGTAGGAAACACCGTTCTGGCGGGCAGCGGCGTTGATGCGCGTGATCCAGAGCGAACGGAAGGTTCTCTTCTTGACGCGGCGATCGCGGTAAGCGTACTGCTCGGCTTTGTCAACAGCGTGCTTGACGACGGTCAGCACGTTTCCGCGCGAACCCCAGTATCCTTTGGCTTTATTGAGAATCCTCTTCCTTCTGGCTTTGGAAGCTACCGAATTGGTTGATTTAGGCATCGTAGTATCGAATTAATGTTATAGACTGTCTCAGGCGAGGATCATTCTCTTGATCTGCTTCTCTTTTGTTGCATCGACCAACGTCGACTGATGGATGCGACGGGTGCGCTTCCTGTTTTTATGTTCCAGGTTATGAGAGCCGTTCATACGCTCGCGTTTGACTTTTCCGGAACCGGTGGCCTTGAATCGCTTGCAGGCACCGCGGTGTGATTTCATTTTAGGCATGATCGTCAGTTTAAATGATATAAGTCAATTCTTTTATTGTACTTGTGCGTTTATTCGTCGTCCGGCACGTCAGATTGCTCCGGCAGCGGCGGTAGTGAAGCTGCTTTTTCAGCTCTCGCCTTTTGTTTTTCGAACTGCTCGATCTTTTTCTTGTCGGGCTCGAAATAGACGAAAAGCTTCTTGCCCTCGAACTTGGGTTCGCCATCCCGGTTGGCTACCGTATCGAGTCGTTCGGTCAGGCGCTGGGCCAGTTCGAAGCCTTTGTCCTTGTAGATGATCGAACGGCCGAGGAACACGATGGTTGCCCTGACGCGGTTGCCCTTGCGGAGAAACTCTTCGAGGTGCGCGGTCTTGAAATCGAAATCGTGCTTGTCGGTGTTGGGATGGAACCTCAGCTCTTTGAGCGAAGTGGTCTTCTGCTTTTTCTTGAGGTCCTTGTCCTTCTTATCCATCTTATAGATCAGCTTCCCGTAGTTTTCGAGCTTGCAAACGGGCGGCTGCGCATTCGGCTGCACCTCGATGAGGTCAAGATTACGATCCTGAGCCAAACGGCGTGCGTCCTGCGTTTTCATGATCTCCATGCCTCCTTCGGGCAGGACAACGCGCACTTCAGGCACGCGAATCTGCTCGTTGACCCTGTAGGAAGGTTTCAATTTCTTGGGTGCTGTTCTCTTTTTTCTCATTCGATCATGGTTGGTTGTTAAAACCAGGATGATTTAGCTTCGCTGGTTGATCTCTTCGAGGAGCTTGCCGATCAGCTCGTCAACGGCGAAGCTGCCTTCGTCGCCCTTGCGGTGGCGGCGGAGCGAGACTTCGCCCTTCTCCAACTCGTTCCTGCCGATGATAAGCATGGCGGGAATTTTGGAGAGTTCGGCCTCGCGGATCTTCTTGCCGATCTTTTCGCTGCGCAGGTCGAGTTCGGCGCGAATGCCCGCTTCGTGCAGCTTCGCATAGACCTCGCGGGCATAGTCGTGCACGTCCTCGGCGATGGGCAGAACGATCGTCTGCACCGGCGCAAGCCAGAGCGGGAAGTTGCCCGCCGTGTGCTCGATCAGCACACCGATAAAGCGCTCCATCGAACCGAACGGCGCGCGGTGGATCACCACCGGGCGGTGCTTCTGGCCGTCGCTGCCGATGTAGCTCAAATCAAAGCGCTCGGGCATGACGTAGTCCACCTGCACGGTGCCGAGCTGCCACTTGCGGCCAATCGCATCGCGCACGATGAAGTCGATCTTCGGGCCGTAGAAGCTCGCTTCGCCGATGCCGATAAAGTAGTCGATCCCCATGCGATCGGCAGCCTCCTTGACATCTTTCTCAGCCTGCGCCCACACCTCGGCAGTGCCACCGTACTTTTCCAGATTTTCCGGATCGTGCAGCGACAGGCGGGTCTGGACGTCATCGAAACCGAGCGTGTTGAACACGAAGCGGGTCAGGTCGATGGCGTTGCAGATTTCGTCAACGAGCTGGTCGGGACGGCAGTAAATATGCGAGTCGTCCTGCGTGAAGCCGCGGGCGCGCACCAGGCCATTCAGCTCGCCGGACTGCTCGTGGCGATAAACGGTGCCAAACTCGGTCAGGCGGACCGGCAGATCGCGGTAGCTGCGCAAGGTCGAGCTGTAGATCAGGTGGTGGTGCGGGCAGTTCATCGGCTTGAGCAGGTACTGCTCCTCACGGCCTGTCTCATCCTTGTAGGTGAGTGGCGGGAACTGCGAGTCGCTGTAGTACGGGTAGTGGCCCGAACGTTTGTACAACTCGATGTTGCCGATGTGCGGCGTGTAAACCGGCACGTAGCCGCGCTTGCGCTGCTCCTCCTTCAGAAATGTTTCGAGCTCGTTGCGGATGATCGCACCCTTGGGCAACCAGATCGGCAGACCGCTGCCGACCTCGGGGGTCAGCATGAAGAGACCCAGCTCCGAACCGAGCTTGCGGTGGTCGCGCTTGCGGGCCTCTTCCATCCTTGCGACGTGCTCCTTGAGCAGCTTGTCACTCGGAAAGGTGATGCCGTAGATGCGCTGCATGGTCTCGCGCGACGAATCACCACGCCAGTACGATGACGAAATATTGGTCAGCAGCACAGCCTTGATCTTGCCGGTCGAGGGCAGGTGCGGGCCGCTGCACAGGTCAGCGAAACTGTCCTGGTGATAGACCGAGACCATCTCGACCTCTTTCAGGGTGTTTTCGAGAATTTCGACCTTGTACGGGTCTTTGCGCTCGTTGGTGAAGAACTCAATGGCCTTTTCTCGCGACATCTCCTCACGGGTGACCGGATGGTTCTGGCGGCTGATTTCGAGCATCTTCTTCTCGATAGCGCGGAGGTCATCCTCGTTGAAGCGGTGCTCGCAGGCGATATCGTAGTAAAAGCCCTGCTCGATGGCCGGGCCAGCGCCGAACTTTGCGCCGGGGAACAGCTCTTCGATGGCGTGGGCCATCAGGTGGCTCGAACTGTGCCAGAAAATCTCCTTGCCCTCCGGAGAGTCGAAGGTGACAATCGAGACCGCCGCGTCGCGATTGACGGGCGTATCGAGGTCGCAGGGCCTGCCGTCGATGGTAAAACCGAGAGCAGCCTTGGCGAGCTTGTTGCCGATGGATGAGGCGATCTCCAGCCCGGTCACGCCGGACGGAAAGGTTCGTTCAGAACCGTCGGGCAGGGTGATGGTCACCTGCTGGCGGCTCTCGCTGCTATCAGACATTGAGTTGTCCATAAATCGTGTTATCGGGGTGAGCGTTCGAGCGTCACCCGCTCCCTTTTGGGAGGAAAATCCAGACAGCCGCTTTTAGTCAGAATTCGCCGGACGGGAGGGCTGCAATCGGACGCCGTGCTGAAAATCAGCGGCGTGTCTGTTCCCCGTACCGATAAGAAGATCGGAAGTATGCAAAAAGTTTTGGAGAATTCCAAGAGGATTGTTTGGGAAGGGCGAGGTTTGAATTGTAGGGGTAACCCTTGCGGTTACCCTGCTGGGAATACCGTGAACTTGGTGGATGGGATGGACGGCGTGGACGGGAGGGCGGTCCCGACCTGTCGGGACCGCCCTCCCGTTCCCTCACCCCAGTTGTTGCAGAATGTCCGGGGTTACGGTGTCTGCGCCGCGTGAGGCCGCCAGATTTTCGGCTTTGCGTTTGAGTTCGCGGCCAAAGGAGATTTGGCTGATGAATGGCGCTTTTTTGACGATGCCGTCGAGGATGGCGTTAGCTTCGGGCGTCCATTTGAGCGGCTTTGCCGGGGCCGCCGACTGCTGCCGCCGGGTGATGGGCAGGAAGTTGAAGAGGGTGTCGTAGAGCGCGTTGACGATCTCCTGCACCAGCCAGACGACGCCGCTGTGGCCCATGAAGGGCGTCCCGAGCGCGCGGCGCACGATGGGACCGGGGAAGCCTGCCGGGATGAAGCGGGTTTTGGCGTCGAGTTCGGCGAGGTAAATCTTGTCGGGCATCCGTCCGTAGAGGAATTGCGGCTGCGTCTGTTTGATCTCTTCGCGCACGGCGTTGTTGCTGGCCGTCGCCGAGTCGTGACTGAAGAGGCACTGCATTCCGAGTTCGCCCGAGAGCACGCGCCTGATGCCGTTGGCGTAGCTTTTGCTGGCGACGACGCCGAAGCGGATGGTCGGGAACCACTCCGACTGCGGCCCGCGCCACAAGTCCCACACGGGGCTGAGCGTGGTGCGCTTCTCCTCTTCGATGAATTGCGCTGCCTCTTCTTCAGTCCCGCAAAGGCGTCCAACTTCCTCGATGAAGCGGTCGGTCTCCTCAATGCCGAACGGCGCGTAGAGCACCGGGCGGACAAGCTTTCCGGCCAGCGCCGCGCCGAATTCGCGGTACATCACCACAACTGCCGCCGAGTTTTTCAGCTTTGCAATGTCCGCCGCTTTGGACTCGAACGGATAGACGTGCCGCACTTCGCCGCCCGCGCCCGCGATGAGCCGTTTGAGTTCCGCGAGATCGGCGGGGCTGTTGAAGCAGCCGTAGGTCGGGCCGATGATGCTCACCGTGCCTGGTTCGATTTCCGCCGGTTGGCCATCGTCGAACCGGTCGAAGAGCCACGCCAGCGCCCGGTCACGCCCCTGCCACTCGTTCTGGCCGAGCGAGTCGGAGGCGAAGAAGCGCACCGACGGGTACTTCATCGCGAGCATGTTCTGGTGGTCGCTGCCAATCATTTCGCTCTCCGCGCTCGAAACGAGAATGAGCTGCTTGCCGGACCCCTTCAGTTTGTCGATGGTCTCCTGCACAATTTCGGAGCTTCCCGACGAGGCGATCTCTCGCTCGGTGAGGCTGGTAGGCGTGAGGTTTTCGAGGTAGGGAATGGCGTCGGTGTAGTCCATGACCGCCACGCCGGTCAGATTGTAGCAGCCAACCGGCGCATCGGCGATGACGTGCACATCTTCGAGCGCACAGAAGGTGTTAACCGCGGCCCAGTAGGCGCTGGCGGTGGATTCGTCCCGGACGGTTTTTGCCATGATCGGTATAAAAATTTCAGACGCCACCCGGCAAAGCGGACGAGCAGTGGAACAACAAAACAGATTGACTTGAAAGGTAGGCAATTATCTGCTTAACAATCAAGGCTAAGGGCTTTCAAGTGAAACCGGCAGTTGCCCTGTCGGCACGAGTTCACCTTTGAGCGTTTTGATGACAGCCTCCTGCGAATAGCCGTTCGAGCTGTAAGCGCAAAGCGTGGTGCTGATTTCAGGGAATGCCGTAAAGATATAAGGCGTGCCGAACGAGACAAAAACGATCGGCGCTCCCTTCGGAAGAATGGCCGGAAGACTGCGCACGAAATCGCGCTGCAGCTCGGTAAGTCTGGACGGCATGGAGCGTGACCAGGCCTGAATGGCGGTGGTCAGGACCACGGCATTTGCTTTTGAAAGCAGCATCGAAGCCTCCCGGAACGTCTTCGCCCCGCTTGCCGGAGTAAGGCGAATGCTGGAAACCGCGTACTCTCGACCAAGCCTTCTTGCGAAGCTGTTGCCAAACGTTTCGCCCGAGCGGTCATTAAGGATAATGTTGACAACCCGGGTGCTGTCTGGCAGGCCGAGTGGCAGCATCTTATCGCGATCGCTGACCAGGGTGAGCGACTTCTCGGCCAGCTGCCTGGCAACCTGAGCGCTTTGCGAAGTACCGACCAGTTCATGCAGCTGGGAAGCATCGACCAGCTTCTGTCGGTCAAGGCCGAGCCAGTGCTTGACCAGCAGAATCCTGCGCACCGATTTATCGATACGACGTTCAGAAATTTTACCACTTTCCACAGCTGCACAGACCGCCTCGAACGTCCGTTCAGGATCCTCGGGATAGAGCAGGATATCGTTGCCCGCCTCCACCGCCTTGACGGCGACCTCTTCCGGCGTCAGACCCCCACTTTGCAGGGCCTTCATATTCAGGGCGTCGGTGACGATGAGGCCTTTGAACCCGAGATCGTTGCGCAACAGACCGGTGACGATCTTTTTTGAAAGTGACGCAGGTTCAAGCGATCCGGTCAGTTTCGGCACGGCCAGATGCCCTACCATCACACTCAGCACACCCTGCGAAATGGCCGACTGGAACGGTTGCAGCTCGTAGCGTTCCAACCTCTTGCGGTCACCTTCAAGCACCGGCAGGGCCTTGTGGCTGTCAACTGTGACGTCGCCATGTCCCGGAAAATGCTTGGCCGTGGCCACCAGCCCGCTGGATTGCATACCGTCGATGAAGGCAGCCGACATGGCGTTGACCAGCGGAATGCGGTCGCCGAAGGAGCGAACGTTGATGACCGGATTGGCCGGGTTGATGTTCAGATCGACGATAGGCGCATAGTTCTGGTGAATGCCGATTGCGTGCGCCTCCCTGGCGATAATTTCGCCCATCTTGCGAGCAAGCTCGGGGTCGCCGGCTGCGGAGGCGGCCATCGCCGCTGGAAACTCCGTCGCGCCATCAAGCCGCATGGCGAGCCCGCGCTCCATATCGGCGCTCACCAACAGCGGCACGGCTGAAATCGACTGAAAATGGTTGGCCAGCATAGCCGCGCTCTTGACATCACCCTTGAGGAACATGATACCGCCGATCTTGCCCTCCTTCGCCAGACGAGAGATAAGCAGGTATTCCGGATCGGTCACGCTGTCATGCCGGCGGGCATCGACCTTGGCCACGATCATCTGCCCCACCTTTTCACGCAAGCTCATATCGCGCAGCGTTTGTTCAACCCAGGAAACCTTGAGGTTGAACAACTGATCAACATTGAGTTCGGCAGGCGTGTATGGCCCGACACTGGTGCTGGCGGCGGCATGAGCGGGGTGCATAAAAAGCACGAAAAGCAACAAAAACGCTATGACGAAACTGATGCGAAGGCGCATGGCAAAGAAAGGCTTGTGAAGCGAACAAATTCCTGGGTTTGAAAAATATCTATCCGATCCGACTGATCTGCGCAAAAAAGGCAGCTCTAGAGTTTTTCCGAAGCTGCCTTTTGCGGAAAGGGACACTTCAGAGCGGGCAGCAGATGTTGAGCTTGCGCGAGGCCTGTGCTTCGTCGAGCCGCTTGACCGGCGTGGTAACGGGCGCCGACTTGATGATGTCGGGATTCGACTTGGCCTCTTCGGCGATAGCGATCATCGCATCGGCAAAAGCGTCGAGCGTCTCCTTGGCCTCGGTCTCGGTCGGCTCGATCATCAGCGCCTCGCTGACGATGAGCGGAAAATAGACCGTCGGCGCGTGGTAGCCGTAATCGAGCAGCCGCTTGGCAATGTCGAGCGTACGCACGCCGTGCTCCTTTTTCTGGCGGTCGCCCGACAGACAGAACTCGTGCATCACAGGCTTCGGATATGGAAGCGCGTAGTGCTCGACGAGGCGCTGGAGCAGGTAGTTGGCGTTGATGATGGCGTTCTCCGACACACGGCGCAATCCCTCAGCACCGAGCATCCGAATGTAGGTGTAGGCGCGCACCAGCACCGAAAAGTTGCCATAGAAGTTCATCATACGGCCAATCGTGTCGGGCTTGCCGGAGTTCAGGCGGTAGCGCGTTTCGCCGTTTTCGTCGTATTTCTCGACCACCGGAACCGGCAGGAACTCCACGAGCCGTTCGCTGACGCCAACCGGGCCGCTGCCGGGGCCGCCACCGCCGTGGGGCGCGGAGAAGGTTTTGTGCAGGTTGTAGTGCATCACGTCGAAACCCATGTCACCAGGGCGTGTGATACCAAGCAGCGCGTTCATGTTCGCGCCGTCCATGTAGAGCAGGCTGCCGTTGCCATGCACCAGCTTTTCGATCTCTGGCATCTGCTTCTCGAAAATACCGACCGTGTTAGGATTGGTGAGCATCAGCGCCGCCACCTCGCCGTCGAGCTTGGCGCGAAGGTCGGCCATGTCGGTGCAGCCAGATTCGTCGCACTTGACCGACACGCACTCGTAGCCGCCAAGCGCCGCCGAAGCCGGGTTGGTGCCGTGCGCCGAATCGACCACGAGCAGCTTGTGGCGAGAGTTGCCGAGCTTTTCGTGATATTTCTTGATGAGCAGAATGCCAGTCAGCTCGCCATGCGCGCCCGCCGCCGGTTGCAGCGTCACCGCCTTCATGCCCGCGATCTCCTTGAGCATCTCGGCCAGCTCGTACATGAGCTGCAGCGCGCCCTGCGCGGTCGATTCCGGCTGCATCGGGTGCATGGAGGCAAAGCCCGGCAGGTCGCAGGTGTAGTCGTTGATCTTGGGATTGTACTTCATGGTACAGCTCCCGAGCGGGTACATATTCTTGTCAACGTGGTAGTTCAGGTTCGACAGCCGCACGAAGTGGCGCACCACCTCGCTCTCCGGCATCTCCGGCAGTTCAGCCGGTTCCTTGCGCAGGAATTTCGACGGCAGGAGTTCATCCGCCGGGCGTTCGTCAATGTCGAACGGCGAGAGGCAGTAGCCCTTGCGACCGCTGCGGGAAAGGTCAAAGATCAGTTGTTCTTTCATGGGCAGGCCTTGATTGAGAGGCGTTCAGGTCAAGCCAGCGCAAGCGCCGCAACCTGCATGGATTAAAGATGTCCCCGGTCGAATCGCTCAGGCCGGAAAGCTTGTAATATACGCATTTTGGGGCGGGTGTAAAGAGGGGGAAGGGGGGAGATTTTGGGGCGATGATTGGGGGGGATAGGAATGCGTTCTTTTTCGGATGGCGACGAACAGTTGTTCAAAAATGACTATTATTCAGACTGAATAATGGTTAAAATCTGGAGCAGCTCATGAAATACAGCGACTCGATCAAGCCTATCAGCTACCTGAAAACCCACGCCTCGGAGGTCGTGCGGGATGTGTGTAGCAAAAGGGAAACCATGATTATCACGCACCACGGCGAAGCCAAGGTGATTGTGCAGGACATCCATGTTTACGAACAGACGCAAGAGAGCTTGGCGTTGCTTAAAATATTGGCGCAGTCCTCGGCGAGCATCGAACGGGGAGAGTACAAGCCCGTCGGCGAAGCTTTCGAGGCGGTCAAAAAACGCATCGCCAAAAAACACGTTTCATGAAGTATCGGGTATATCTGAGTGCCGATGCCGAAAATGATCTTTTCGAAATCTGGAATTATGTGGCCCATAATGATTCGCCGCAAAAAGCGGATTATCTGTTGCAAGAGCTTGAGTCCACCTGTTTTACCCTCGAAGAATTTCCTGACCGTGGCCATGTTCCCCCTGAACTCGATCGGGTTTACGTCCGGGAGTATCTCGAAATTCACTGGAAACCCTATCGCATCATCTACCGCATTCAAGATGACAGCGTTTTCGTGCACTGCGTTCTCGATGGCCGTCGCAACGTGCAGGAACTGCTTATCGAACGCTCGATTCGGGTGCAGTGAAGGTGACTGTGCCATTTTCTGACAGGTGGATAGATAGCAGCTGGAAAATGACTATAATTCAGAGGCAATAGCGGTTATGACTGCGGTGGCTCCTGAAATATATGCCGCGATCAAGCAAAACTTTTACATGAAAACTCACGCCTCGTAAGCGGGCTGTGAATACCTGCGTTTAAAAGCTCAGAAAGAATCATTTTACCAATAATCAGACCGAAGGGATTCTCTTCAGGAGGCTATAGTGAAAAGACGCACTCGTACTTTTGTTGCTTTTCTGCTCGCTGCGCTTGTAGTCGGAGTTGGCTTGAGCGCGTGCAGCGCTCATAATGAGTCCCCAAGAGCTTCTATCGAAAATGCCGGAATGGTCGTGGTGCCAGACTGGATGGTCGGCAAGACTGCGGTAGTCATGTTTTATTATCCGGACTTACGACCTATCGAGAAAGACTCGTGGCTTCACGAGAAACTCGCGAAAGCAACCGGAAAGGATAAGGACGTTGTTTTTGCCCAGGGGCGGAAATGGGCTACCCAAGTTCTTGAAATGCCGCAAGGTGTGGAGGTTCCGGCTGGTGTCAGGGTTCAGTTCATACATACTCCGGATGGTAAGACGACCAGTTCTTACGATCCTGATACCAAGAAAAATTTGAGATTTTTGGCGAGTATGGAAATCCAAAATCTTTTGTTTATTGGTTTTCCCTACTGAATTGAGTTATCTGGAGTAAAAACAGCCAAGGTTCAATGTGTAGTATTCTGTTTGGTTAATTAATTGGTATAAAATAACGAAAAAAGCTATATGTTCATGGAAACATAATGACATGAAACTATGGCACCAAAGCATAAAACCTATCCCGTCAGCAAAGCAGACAAAGCTACTCTGGAGAAGTGGAGCCGGTCGCATACCCAACCACAAAAAATAGTCTTTCGCTCTCAGATACTCTTGCGGTGTGAATCAGGACAAAGCGTCCAGTCTGTCGCTGAAGAACTGCAAACCTCAACCAATACCGTTTACAAATGGCTCAACCGGTACCAGAAATCCGGCCTCGACGGGATCAATGATCTTCCCCGTCCGGGTCAGCCAAGAAAATTATCGAACAAGAAAATCAAAGAGGTCCTCAGGCTTACCC
>DRSQ01000234.1 GCA_011372505.1 Chlorobaculum parvum
CCGCCCATGGCGCCTGAACGGTTTTGACGCCATGCTCCTTGCATTGGCAACGCGGCAAACGGGCCACAAGGATCGTCTCGAACTGCATGGTATCCAGATGACGCCACCGCTGCTCAGCAGCATGGTCATAGATGAGCCATGATTGGCCGCATACCGGACACTCGACTTGCTTGCCGGTATAGGCAAGTCTTATCTCGACCTGCTTGCCGCTCATCGACAAATTGACGTTCTGGACACTCCAGTTTGAGGGAAGACCTAAAAGTTGGAGGTAATGGCTCGACAGGCTCTGCATGGGCGGAATCAGCGGTTCTTTTGATTGAATATCTCCTTGACGCTAACTTACCCAGCAGCCTCGAACTTTCCACGATATTCTGCGAAGAGCAAAAAAAAGAGGACACACAAAATCGACTCTCTAATTTTATGAAATCAAATCACCTACCATTTTTTCAACCGTCTTGGAAAGAGCAGGAATATGCTTTTCACAAACCACAAAAATCTCTTCTGCATCAATATTGAAATAATGATGCGAGATAATAATCTCTCAGACCTTTTGCGCCTTTCCAGTCAATTTCAGGTTATTGAACCAACAATGCATTGCCTGTTATTTTATCAATATTCTTCAAACTTTCACCAATCGCAATCAGCAACATGCAAATTGAATCCAGCTTTTCCATTCCTTCTGGAGAATCAGTAAAATCTGACACCGTCTCAATTCCACTGAAACGCTGACTCACTTTTTGAGACGCTTCTAATATCTGAGACAGAATATCTCGGACTAACTCTTTATCATACATATTCAGCATCCCGCTCTATTCGTTTTTTCAAATAAGGGTTCATCTTCTCCCTTTTACGCACAATATCGACAGGCTTGTTCAATCGTTGTTCCAAATCCTCTTTTATGTGAACCATTTTATACAAATCAGGCTCTCGCGTCTCAATAACAATATCGACATCACTCTCTTCGGAAGCCAGGTCTCTTGCGTAAGAACCGAAAAGCCCAATAGCATCGATACCATACTTTTCGGAATTTTCCTGTTTGTACTGCCTTATAATCTCAAGAATTTCTGCACGATTCATAGTTATCTCTCCAACTTCTCAAAGTTTCGATCCAGTTTCCCTGACAAGAGTTATACAAATCAAGAAGCCAAACAAAACACCACTTCACGCGCTCTGTTTGACCGACTTCACAGAATCAAGATACAAAGTATCGGGACAAATATCCTGCTCGTTAGGCCATGCGACGGTACCTGCGATGACTGTCACTTTTTTAAAGTAATCGACGTTTTTCAATTCCCGGAAGACACCAAAATCAAGCAGGTGCGTGCAATCGTATAGTCCGACTTCGCCGTTACTGAACTCAAGATGAAGCTTGTATCCATCCAGCGGAGTCACTTTTTTCACTCTCGGATTTATAGCCATTACCTCAATGGATCAATTTTGTATGGTTGTTCTCCTGATACCGCCAACTCCCAGTCTGCCACGAGCTCATCTTGATGCAACTCTATCCACGCCTGCAGAAGTTTCATCTTTGATTTCGGAATGGATCCATCAAGAACTTCTCCCTCCGGAATCGAGACAATAACTTCGTCGTCCTGATACCTGACATGGATATAGGGCACATGATGCTGCTTGTTATCCTGAAAATACAGGTAAACAATCAGGCCATAACAACATCGAAATCGATGGCATTGAAGCATCTCCGCTCAGTTTTTTCCGCTGCTGTCTTTTTTCCGGGTTCAGGAGCAACCTCAATATAGCCACTCCATCACCAAATCACGCAATCCCCCCCCAACGCAAAAAGGCTGCCCCGGAATCATACCGGAGCAGCCTCTTGCTGCGTTAATCTGTCGTTCCACTCTCAGGCTTTTCCAAGCGCTTTGAGCATAGCCTGGCCGATATCGGCGGGGTTTTCGACCACGTTGATGCCTGCGGCTTCCATTGCCTTGATCTTCTCTTCGGCGGTGCCTTTGCCGCCGGAGACGATGGCGCCGGCGTGGCCCATGCGGCGTCCGGGAGGGGCGGTGCGGCCTGCGATGAAGCCGACGACCGGTTTCTTGAAATACTTTTTGATGTACTCGGCGGCCTCTTCTTCAGCACTGCCACCGATTTCACCGATCATGATGAGCCCTTCGGTGTCGTCATCCTTGGCGAACATCTTGACCGCATCGATGAACCGGGTGCCGATGATCGGGTCGCCACCGATGCCGATGCAGGTGGACTGGCCGAGACCGACCTCGGTAAGCTGATGCACGGCTTCGTAGGTAAGGGTGCCACTGCGCGACACGACGCCGATGGAGCCTTTTTTGTGGATGAAGCCCGGCATGATACCAACTTTAGCTTCACCGGGAGTGATAACGCCAGGGCAGTTCGGGCCAACCAGCACAGCGCCCTTCTCCTGCACGAAGCTGTAAGCTTTCATCATGTCGTTAACCGGAATGCCTTCGGTGATGCAGATAATGACTTTGAGACCTGCGTCTGCGGCTTCCATGATGGCATCTGCAGCGAATGGTGCTGGCACAAAAATCACTGTCGCATTGGCTTCGGCCTTTTCGACCGCATCACGCACAGTGTCGAACACCGGAACCGGACGGCAGAACTGATCTTTTTCGTTGCCGTTATAGAGAATACCACCCTTTCCAGGAGTGACGCCTGCCACAACATTGGTGCCGTATTCGAGAATCTGGGATGTGTGGAAGGTACCCTCGCCGCCGGTAATTCCCTGCACGACCAGACGGGTATCTTTATTGACCAGGACGCTCATAAGTTCATAATCGTTTGTGGTGTTATAAAATAGCCGTCACTTCGACGGAGCTGTCTGGCAGAACGCCTGAAGATTGCGCGCAATCCCGAGCATCTTGCCCTCTTCGAAAAAGTTGCTGATCAGATGGATGCCGACGGGAAGTCCCAGGCTGTCGAAGCCGACCGGCACGCTGACCGCCGGCATGCCGACGATGCTGGCCGGAACTGTGAACACGTCAGCCAGGTACATTTCAAGCGGATTGTCCATCTTGTCGCCGATGCCGAACGGCGGGAAGGGCGAGGTCGGCCCGGCAATAACATCGACCTTCTCGAACGCCTCGCGGTATTTTTCCTGGAACACCCGGCGTACCTGCTGCGCTTTTTTGTAATAGGTGTCGTAGTAACCCGCCGAGAGCACGTAGGTGCCAAGCATAATCCGACGCTTGACCTCCGCGCCAAACCCTTCAGTACGCGAGTTGACGTACATGCTCGTGAGGTCGGGCGAGTCCGGCGAACGGTAGCCGTAGCGGGCGCCGTCGAACCGGGCGAGGTTCGAGGAGGCTTCAGCGGTGACAAGAATGTAATAGGCCGCTATGGCGTAATCGCTTTCGGGAAGCTCGATCTCGACCAGCTCAGCGCCGGCGTCCTCAAGCTTTTTCAACCCAGCCTTGACCACTCCGGCCACATTAGCGTTGAGGTTCTCCGGGAAAAAGGCGGTGGGCACACCGACGCGTAGACCTTCGAGGGAGACATGATCCATCGTAGCCTCGTAATCGGGCACCTCATGATGCGACGAAGTTGCGTCGCGATCGTCCTGCCCGGCAATGACGCCAAGCACAAGCGCCGCATCGTCGCAGTTGGCGGCAAGAATGCCGATCTGATCGAACGACGAAGCAAAGGCCACCAGACCGTAGCGCGAAATGCGGCCATAGGTCGGCTTGAGCCCCACGACGTTGCAGAAACCACCCGGCTGGCGAACCGAACCGCCGGTATCTGAACCGAGCGCCACCATGCAGAGATCGTTGGCAACGGCTGCCGCAGAACCACCGGAGCTGCCGCCGGGTACGCGGGTCTTGTCGTACGGATTAGGTACCGGGCCGATTGCGGAGTTCTCGTTGGAACTGCCCATCGCGAACTCGTCCATGTTGGTGCGGCCAACGAAAATGGCATCCTCGGCAACCATTCTTTCGATAGCGGTTGCATCGTAGACGCTCTCGTAACCATCGAGAATCTTCGAAGCACAGCTCAGAGGCGCGCCCTTCATGGCGATGTTGTCCTTGATGGCAATCGGCATACCGAACAACACGCCGGGCGTCTCTGCCCGTTCAAGCTTTGCCTCAAGCTCACGTGCGCGCTGGAGCGCCGCTTCATGAAACACCGCGGTAAAGATATTATCGTCCTTTTTGGAATCGATACGCTGTAAATATTCAGAAATAACCTGCTCGCAGGTCAGCTCACGGGAGAGCAGCTTGGACCTCAGGTCCTCATATCGGCGAAACTGCACGTCTATTCAGGCTGGATTAGATTGAAGATCGTTCATCTGCATGATACGGCGGGACTAACAACCCCTGCGTCAACGAAGGCGCTGCAGGCCGGAAGAGCAAGGAGCTCTGCCGCCATGAAGTTTGTATAATAATAAATTACTGTCTATAATTCAATTTAATGGATATTGCGGGGATAGTCACCTATGAACGGTTCAGATTGGAAAGCTCAAACTCCGAACAAAAGCCTTAACTTCTCGTTTTTTATCTAGTTACATGCCCCAGTGGTTCAAATCAAAGATCGATCCTGAAGACGCCCAGCTGCAGGATGAGCTGAAATCTACATGCGTATTTCCACGGCACATCGGGATCATCATGGATGGAAACGGCCGATGGGCCAAACAGAAAGGCAAGTCGCGTATCGAAGGGCATATTGCAGGCGTTGATTCAGTGCGGGATATCATCGAGGCATGCTCACAGCTGGGCATCAACGCTTTAACACTTTTCACCTTTTCCATCGAAAACTGGAGAAGGCCGAAACCTGAAATTTCAGCCTTGATGAGGCTGCTTATCAAGGTGCTCAAAAAAGAAACCTCCCAGCTTTGCGAAAATAATATCAGGCTTGAGGTTATTGGTAATTTGAATCTGGTTAGCAGCGCCGTTCGGAAAACGCTCGAAGAGACAATGGAGCAGACCAGAAACAACCATGGCCTGACTCTGACCATCGCCTTGAGCTACAGCGGAAAATGGGACATCACCAACGCCTGTCGCACCATTGCCGGACAGGTTGCAAAGGGAACGATCACCCCCGAGCAGATCGACGAAAATCTTTTTGCATCGAACTTGTCAACAGCTTCGCTTCCAGACCCGGAGCTTCTGATACGAACCAGTGGAGAGTTCCGCGTCAGCAATTTCATGCTCTGGCAAATCGCCTATTCTGAAATCTTTTTCACCGACACGTACTGGCCCGATTTCCGGCGCAACAAGCTGTACGACGCACTCCGGGAGTACCAGAGCCGGGAAAGGCGCTTTGGCCAGACAAGCGAGCAACTCAACGCCGGAACCTTGAGAAAACAGGCCTAAATCACCGAATCATTCAGGTTTTTCATGAATACAACACCCTTCTCGCCAGACAAGCTCTCAGCACTTCTGATCGGCCTTGCACTGCTTAACAGTCCAATATCGGCCGCCTATGCAAAAACAGCGGCAACAAGCTCAGCTCAGGCATCCGAAACCGTGGCTGGCGCTCCGGCTTCTTTGCAATCCACGAAGGCCCGAACAGTGACCGTCCGTCAGATTTCGTTCAGCGGTCTGCAAACCATCAAGGAGTCGGAGCTGCTCAAAAGCCTGCCCGTCAAGGCTGGAGAACAGATCACCATTCCCGGACAGCAGATTCCCGGCTTGCTGCAATACCTCTGGAATCTCCAGTATTTCAGCGACATCGAAATCGGGCAAACCGAGCTTGGTGGCGACAACATCGGGCTGACCTTCAGAGTCACCGAATTTCCGATTCTGGAAAGCATCGAGTTTCAGGGCAACGACAAATACAAGGACAAGGAGCTGCTCAAAACCACGGGCCTTGTCGTCGGTCGCAGAATAAGCCAGCAGGAGCTGCTCAACGCGTCCAACAAGATTGAAAAACAGTACGCTGACAAAGGATACCTGACTGCCGGCGTGGAGTACCGCATAGAAAACACCGGAGACAACCGGTCCAAGGCAATCTTCACCGTCCACGAAGGCTCGAAGGTGGTCATCGAAAAAATACGGTTCCACGGTAACAACGCTTTCAAGGACGGAAAACTCCGGGGCGTCCTCGAAGAAACATCGCAGAACTCATGGTGGAGAAAAATCTTTGGACAGCCGAAGCTCGACAAAGACAAGTTCGAAGAGGACAAAAATCTGCTGGTCGAATTCTATCGCGATAACGGGTACCGTGATGCACGCATCGTCAAGGACACCCTCACCTATACCGACGACAATAAAGGGGTCAACATCGATATTTACGTCGATGAGGGGCCAAAGTATCAGATCGGTACCATTACCTGGATCGGCAACACCAAGGATTTTGCAACAACCGGTATCCTTGACGAGACGTTCGGCGTTAAGCAGGGAGACCTGTACAGCGCCAAAAAAATCAACGAGCGCCTGAACTTCTCCCAGAACCATTCGGATATCGCCTCGCTGTACCTTGACAGAGGCTATCTCTCGTTCAGAAGCCGGCTTGAAGAACAGGTCGTGCAACCCGATACAGTCAATCTGATCATCACCGTAACCGAAGGCGATCCGTTCACGCTGAACCTCATCAATGTCAAGGGTAACACCAAAACAAAGGATCACGTCATCCGTCGTGAACTTTACACGGTGCCAAGAGATACCTTCAGCAGGAAGAAAATGGTCAGAAGCATCCGAGAACTTTCGATGCTGAACTACTTCGACCCGGAAACCCTGACGCCCGACATTCAGCCGAATCAGCGCAACAACACAGTCGATCTGACCTACAACGTCACCGAGCGCCAGACCGATACCTTCAATGCGGCCATCGGCTACAGCGCATCGAGCGGCGGCACGGGCTCCCTCGGCCTGACGTTCAACAACTTCTCGCTTGGCGACCTGTTCAATCCCTCGGCCTACCGCCCGCTTCCTCATGGCGATGGCCAGAAGCTTTCCATGCAGTGGCAGTTCGGCACCAACAATTACCGAACCCTCTCCTTGTCGATCAGCGATCCCTGGGCCTTCGGCACCCATACCTCTGTAGGGCTCAGCGCATTCAAGACTAAGCAGACCTATGACCTGGACGCAAGCAGCAACGTAACCGACAACAAAACTATCAAGCAGTATGGCGCAAACCTCTCCATCGGCCGCAGACTGACCTGGCCCGATGACTATTTCACCATCAGCTGGCGTATTGGCTACCTGCACACCGAAGGTGGCTTCGTGAGCTTCCTTAACGAAACCAACGTGCCCGAAACGGCTGAAGAGTATTCGATCACCCAGACCATCACCCGTAACAGCGTCGATAACCCGATCTATCCCAGGCACGGCAGCAAGAATGTCTTTACCGCCCAGCTGGCTGGCGGCTTTTTGCCGGGCACGATCGACTTCTACAAACTGATCGGAACGACAAGCTGGTACGTGCCGGTATCGAACGACCTGGTTCTGAATCTTTCGGCGCAGCAGGGCTACCTGGACACGTTCAGCGACAAGGACTACATTCCTTACACCAGCTATTTCTACATGGGTGGAAGCGGCATGTCCTCGCTGCCAACCGTACCTCTTCGAGGCTACCCCGACCAGTCCCTCGGTGGGCTCTTTTCGGGTGAAGACAACCTGTACGGTGGTAAGATCTATACCAAAATCACTACCGAGCTGCGATACCCGCTCACCCTCAGCCCATCGGCAAGCATCTACGGCCTTGTCTTTTTTGAAGCGGGCAATCTGTGGGCCGACTCTGGTTCGGTTGATCTGAACGATCTGAAAAAATCAGCCGGTATCGGATTGCGTCTGTACCTGCCAATTATCGGACAGGTCGGTATTGATTACGGCTATGGATTCGACGCTGTACCTTCTGAGCCCACAAAAAAATCGCAGGGCTGGAACTTTACCTTCACCTTCGGACAACCGAACAACTAGGTTTTCGAAGAGCTGAAAACAACAAAGGGTGACCTTCCGGTCACCCTTTTCATTTTCTCCCCACTTACAGATTCTCTACTCCTCTTCATCTCCCTGCTCTTTCAGGCGCGACAAATCATCGCGTATGCGGGCGGCTTCTTCGTAATCTTCTCGATCGATAGCCTCTTCAAGCTTTTTTTGCAAATCAGCCTCGGGCGAAACGGTGCTCTGCAACTCTTCCTCCACAGACTTTTCGGGAAGCTCTTTCGAAACAGCAGCCTCTTCACCTTCCTTAGGCTGCTCCTCGACGATTCCAGCCTCATTCATGATTTCTTCTGAAACATAGATTGGCGCATTGAAACGCACAGCAATAGCAATAGCATCACTCGGACGGGCATCAATTTCGTGCACGACACCGTCCATTTCACAGATCACCTTTGCGTAAAAGGTCTCGTTGTGCAACTCATCGATGAACACCTCGTTGACATGAAGATCATAAGCGTCGGCAACGTGCTTGAACAGATCATGCGTAAACGGGCGTGGTGGCTTGATATTTTCAAGCTTGAGCGCGATAGCCTGCGCTTCAAAGCCACCGATAATGATCGGCAACTTGCGTTTGCCTTCGACTTCGTAGAGAATCAGGGCATAGGCACCGTTGGTATGGGGGCTGGTCGAAAGACCGAGAATATCAACCTGAAGTTTGTTCATAATGCGGGAACAGTTTTCATTTCAGCGGGCGCATTATCACCTCGCCACTACTAAACAGTAAAGTACCGTTAAACATTTCTTGTTCAAAGAAGAGCGAGGTAATCCGCCGTTTGGCGAAGGAAAGGATATGCTAAAGCAGGAATGATTGATGAAAAAACAAAAAAGCCGCGTGATGCGGCTTTCTGTCTGCTTGAATGTGCCCGAGAGGAGATTCGAACTCCTACACCTCGCGGCGCTACCCCCTCAAGATAGTGTGTCTACCAATTCCACCACTCGGGCATTCTTCGCTATGTAAAGGAAACAATCGATGCTCCCAGTGAGAATAGAAGGACTCGAACCTTCGACCCACTGCTTAAAAGGCAGTTGCTCTACCAACTGAGCTATATTCTCAACCAAGATCCAGCCACGATACGGGCTTACTTGTTCTGGTAACGCAAACGCTTCTTGTGCCTGTTCTTACGGCGCATCTTCTTGCGTTTGTGTACGGCCATCTTATGGCGTTTTCTTTTTTTTCCGCAGGGCATGAATATTTCTATCTAACTCTCTGTTTTAGAAGGCAAGTAATATAGGGCTTCAACAAGACTCTTCCAAACAAAAAAATACCTTAAAACAGTTTTTGACTGGAAGAAACTAACTCTCCTTAATAGTAAACGCCAGGAACAAGCAAGGTTTAAGCTGTAACCGTCGTGAGCGGTTCGAGTGCAAGGCGGTTGGAGCACAGAAACCGGAGTATACTGAAGTACGTGAGGATTTCGAGCGCCACCCAACGCAGCAATCGAATTGCGCAACAGATTACAGCTTAAACCTTATGCGTTCATGTACTTGAAGAACTCTTTGTTGTCCTTGGTCTCGACAATTTTTTCGCGCATGAACTCCATACACTCGATCGGGTTCTTGTCGGCCAGGTACTTGCGGAGTAGCCAGGTGCGTGAAAGCTCTTGCTGGCTGAAGAGCAGCTCCTCCTTGCGGGTTCCCGAACGGAGGATGTCGATGGCCGGGAAAACTCTGCGTTCTGACAAACGCCTGTCGAGCAGAAGCTCCATGTTACCAGTCCCTTTGAACTCCTCAAAAATGACATCGTCCATGCGTGAACCAGTATCGACCAGCGCCGTGGCGATAATGGTAAGGCTTCCTCCCTCCTCGATGTTCCTTGCTGCACCGAAGAAACGCTTTGGCTTGGTAAGCGCATTTGCATCGATACCACCGGAGAGAATTTTACCGGAGTGTGGAATGATAGTGTTGTGCGCGCGGGCAAGGCGGGTAATCGAATCGAGCAGAATCACCACGTCGCGCCCAACCTCAACCATTCGTTTGGCCTTTTCAAGCACCATATCGGCCACCTGAACATGGCGTTCCGGATCCTCGTCGAAAGTTGAACTGACCACCTCGGCAGGCACACTGCGAGCCATATCGGTCACCTCTTCAGGGCGCTCGTCGATGAGCAGCACAATCAGAAAAACCTCAGGATGATTCTTGATGATGGCGTTGGCCACCATCTGCAACAAGACAGTCTTACCGGTCTTCGGCTGCGCCACGATCAATCCGCGCTGACCCTTGCCGATCGGTGTGAAGATGTCCATGATGCGGCCGCAATACTCGTTCTGCCGGGTTTCGAGCTTGAACCGTTCGTTCGGAAACAGCGGCGTCAGGTTCTCGAAGTAAGGGCGTTCCCTGGTAACCTCAGGGTCCTTGCCATTGATCGTGTTGATCTTGAGCAGCGCAAAAAAGCGTTCGCCCTCCTTCGGCGCTCTGACCTGGCCCGATACCGTATCACCGGTGCGCATGTTGAAACGCTTGATCTGGGAAGGAGAAACGTAAATATCGTCGGGAGATGAGAGGTAGTTGTAATTCGAGGAGCGCAGAAAACCATAGCCTTCAGGAATGACCTGCAAGACACCTGTGTTGACCATCACCTGCCCATTGTCTGAACCGGCGTTCCTTTGAGACTGAGCCTCGATGATCTTGTAAATCAGCTCCTCTTTGCGAAAACCGGCAGTGGTGACACCGAGATCTTTGGCAATAGCATTCAGTTCGTAAACCTTTTTCTTCTGGAGCGCATTGATGTCCAGGCCTTTTGATACCGAATTGTTCGACATTGTTGATGTATTCAACGCTTAGTGGTTAATGCAGTAAAAGCACTGCTTCATGCGTAATCGCTGTGGATAGGTAAAGGACTCGTTGTCGATAGCCGCCTGCTATGGTGAATATCACCTTCAATTTCTGAAGAGATCGACATGGAAACCGGAAAAGAAGCCGTATGAGGAATGAGGGTCTGTGATGAAACGGGAACTTCGCAGCGTACTGGACAAGTCTCGGAAGCACAACCAATATACGATTTTTTGACAAAACCCATTATGTTCATATCGAACCGGTTTCATTGGAGCCCAACCAGAAACGCTTCATGCCAGCCACCTCGCCGGCGAGATAAAACGAGCCAGTAACGAAAATCAGGTCGTCAACTCCCGCGTTACTGAAAAGAAAGTTGAGTCCCTCGCCAGCCGTGTCGCACGATTCGACCCGTGCGACACCTGCCTGTCGGCACACCTCCGCAAGCTCAGCGGCGGCAACACTCCGAGCGAAAGGCAGCGGCACGGCTACCACCTCATCAGCAATGGCCACGAGTTGTCGTACGATTCCGGCAGCATCCTTATCAGAAGCGACCCCCAGCAGCACACGCAACGAACGGAACGAGCCACGCACCTCAAGCAACGCTTCGACAGTTCGTGCCATACCGCCGGGATTGTGCGACACATCAAGCATCACTGACGGCAAACCCGGCAGGCGTTCGAGCCGTGCCCGGTAACCGGTGCGCCGCAAATCGGCAAGCCCCACCTCGATCTGTGGCCAGCCAATGCCTTCGGAACGGGCGGCCATCAACGCAAGCGCAACGTTCGAGGCGTGAAAAGAGCCTGTCAACTGCGCCGTGATGCGATGCGCCATCTCTCCAGCAAGTGTTATCTCTAAATCGAGCCTGCCAGGCCTAACGGCAACCGTTTCGCACCGCGCCTCCGAGGCTTGATGCAACTCAGTATTCTGCCGAGAGGCCGCCAGCCGGATCGGTTCGAGTGCCTCCTCGGCGGCTACGGCAGTGAAAACTCGCGAGCCAGGCTTGATGATCGCAGCTTTTTCGCCAGCGATTTCGGCAAGACTCTCGCCAAGCCACTCGGTGTGCTCCAGACCAATGCTCGGAATGATAACGATGTCAGACTTGACAACGTTGGTCGCGTCGAGCCGACCGCCCATACCGGTCTCGATCACCGCCGCATCGACCCCCTCGTCCGCGAAGTACGCGAACGCCATCGCGGTGGTCACCTCGAAAAAGGTCGCGCCCAGCTCGACGACAACCGACTCAAGTTTCGTGCAATACTCGGCCACACGCTCTTGCGAAATCGGCTTACCATTGATGCGAATGCGCTCTGTGAAGTCGATCAGATGTGGCGAGGTGAAAAGTCCCGTCTTGCGCCCCGAGGCCGTGAAGATCGAGGCCATACACGAGGCGACCGTGCCCTTGCCGTTGGTTCCGGCCAGATGCACCACCGTGCCTAGGCGCCGCTCGGGATGGCCGAGCACATCGAGCAGCGCCTCGATGCGTTCGAGGCCGGGCTTGATGCCAAAACGATGCAGGGGGAAAAGAAAATCGAGCGATTGCCGGTAGTCCACAGTGACCTCAGGAGTTGTTGTGCATGGCCGCGAGCGCCGTCCGGACAAGCTCCTCGACTGAGAGACCGGGGGCCGCTTCGAGCACTTTCGAGACCACTTTCTGCGCGGAAGCTTTCGGGAAGCCGAGCGTGGTAAGCGCCGCAACGGCATCATCGATCAATTGTGTCGAAGAGAGCGGTGCACCCGGACCAACCGACTTCCCAGCCGACGCGGGCTGAATCTTCAGAATCTTGTCGCGGAGTTCGAGAATGATACGCGCGGCGGTTTTACGCCCCACGCCGGTAATGCCGAAGAGGGTTTCCGGGCGATTCGACACGATCGCCTCCTGAATCTCCCCCACGCTCAGGCCCGACAGCACGGCCATCGCCAGCTTTGGCCCCACGCCGCTGATCGAGACCAGCAGCCTGAAGAGCTGAAGCTCCTCCTCATCGAGAAAGCCGAAAAATTGCTGGAGATCTTCGCGGACATGGTAGTGCGTGTAGAGCAGCACCGGGCTGCCCGGAGCCGGAAGGCGGCTACTCGTGCCCGAAGAGATATGCAGCCGGTATCCGATGCCGGACACCTCGACAACCGCCTCCTCGCGGGAGGCCGTCACCAGCTCACCTCTTAAAAATGCAAACATGTCGGATTGAATGGACGATACCCGGCCTGCAATCCGCGAGCGTCCTCGAAGACGCCGGGAACGAGCAAACCGGGCATACTGAAAAAGAAACGTTTACGAACCGCCGATTGACGGCGCGCAACGAAGTGATCAGGCCTGTGTATAGCTGTTGAGCATTTTGGTCAACTGGGCCTTCTTGCGCGATGCCTTGTTGGCATGGATGTAGCGCTTGACGCCAAGGCGATCCAGCTTCTGCACAGCCGCACGGTATGCCGACTCGACCTCGCTTTTCTCCGCATTGGTATCGATCAACTTCTGCATGTTCTTCAAAAGGCCCTTGAGTTCTTTCTTGCGGGCACGGTTCCTTTCATTCCTGCGCGCTGACTGTCTGAGTCGTTTCTCGGCTGATTTGTGTAAAGGCATAACCCTGTGCGTTAATAGCTTGTAAAGTCTGTTGAAATCTCCTGCGCATTCCGCGCAATAAAAAGGCTTGTAATATACGACAAGGGGGCAATAAATAAAAAAACATTAGCAGAAAATCTTGCTTGTCCCGGCCACTCCGCGCCCCGGCTTCGGGGGATTTTACTATATTCCCGCATCGCAATTGCATTTGAAACACTCCAATCCCCGCTCCCATGAGCCTGATGATCAGCGTCTCCGGCATCCGTGGCGTTGTCGGCGCAAGCCTCACTCCGGAAACTCTCACCGACTTCACGATGGCCTTCGCCACTTGGATCCACCGCCGCAAACAGGAACGGAATCCGGGCGCAAAGCCGAAAATCGTCATCGGCAGAGACAGCCGTCCGACGGGCGAAGTGATCACGCAGCTCGTTTCGAGCACGCTCAATCTCTGCGGTTGCGACGTGATCGACGTCGGTATGACCACCACCCCGACGGTCGAGCTTGCCACGGCGGGCGAAGAGACCGACGGTGGCCTGATCGTCACAGCCTCGCATAATCCGGTCGAGTGGAACGCGCTGAAGATGCTCGACGAAAAGGGCGAGTTCCTGACCGCCAGTGACGTCGAGGAGCTGCTCGTCATTCTGAATGAAAAAAACAAAGAATCCGCCCGCTGGGACGGTCTCGGTTCCATGACGGCGAACGGCTCGTGGGATAAAAAGCATATCGACCAGATTCTGAAGCTCGACTGCATTGACCGGGACCTGATTTCGGGCATGAAGTTCCGGGTGCTGGTGGATGCGGTCGAGGGCGCAGGCTCGTTCATCGTGCCGGAACTGTGCCGACAGCTCGGCATCGTGGAGGTCAAGACGCTCGCCTGCATCGGCACCGGCATCTTCCCGCGAAATCCCGAACCGGTCGAGGAGAACCTTCGCGAAACGATGGACATCCTCTCGAAAGAGAGCTGCGACCTTGGCATTATCGTCGATCCCGACGCTGACCGCCTCGCGCTGATCTGTGAAGACGGCACGCTCTTCGGCGAGGAGTACACGCTGGTGGCGTGCGCGGATTTCTACCTCAAGCACCACAAAGGGCCGGTGGTCAACAACCTTTCGAGCAGCCGCGCCCTGCAGGACATCGCCAAAAAGCACGGGGTCGAGTGCTTCAGCGCGAAGGTCGGCGAGGCCAACGTGACCGAGGTGATGAAGGGATGTAACGCAGTGATCGGCGGCGAGGGCAACGGCGGGGTGATACTGCCGGAGCTGCACTACGGACGCGACGCGCTCGCAGGCATCGCACTCTTCATCCAGGCCTTCGCCGAGTGGAAAACAGAGACCGGGGGTACGCTGTCGGAGTTTCGGAAAACCTTCCCGGACTACTTCATGTCGAAGCAGAAAGTCAAGCTCGACGGCATGACCAAAGCGTCGCTTGCCATGCTGTTCGACACCATCGCGGCGCGCCATCCGAAGGCATCGATCAACCGGCTCGACGGCATCAAGCTCGACTTCCCCGAAGGGTGGGCGCACCTGCGCCCCTCCAACACCGAGCCGATCGTGCGCATCTACACCGAAGCGGCGACCAAAGCCGAAGCCGACGCACTGGCCGCGAAGTTCATGGATGAAATCAACCAATTGGCGACGGTCTGAACGATATGCGCGGCACGGCAAACACAGCATCGGGATTCCGCACGCAGCAGGACGACACTCTCGACAACAAAAAAAAGGGTGCGTTCGACGGCTACATCATCAAGCGGATGCTCGGCTACATCAAGCCCTTCAAGGGGTTGGTGGCCACAGCGGTGCTGCTGACCGCAGGCGGGGCGATCCTGACCCCATTGCGCCCGTGGCTGACCCGAATCGCCATCGACGACCACATCACCAAGGGTGACCTGCACGGCCTCGGCGTCATCAGCCTGATCCTGCTCGGAGTGATCGTGCTCGACGGCTTCAAGCAGTACGCAGCCACCTGGTTCACCCAGCTTCTCGGCCAGAAGGCGGTCTATGCGATCCGGCTCGACATCTTCCGTCACCTCCAGCGATTACCGATCCGCTACTTCGACCGCAACCCGGTCGGTCGCATCATCACCCGCACGACCAACGACGTCGAGTCGCTCAACGAGATGCTCTCCAGCGGCCTGATCACCATCATCGGCGACATTCTCCAACTGCTCTTCATCGTAGCGATGATGTTCCTCAGCGACTGGCGACTGACGCTCATCGTGCTGAGCATTCTGCCGATCATGATCTATTCGACCATGGCGTTCAAGAGCCGCGTACGCCAGGCGTTCCTCGACGTCCGGACGCATCTGGCGAGGCTCAACTCCTTTTTCCAGGAGCACATCACCGGCATGAAGGTGGTGCAGCTTTTCGCGCGCGAGGAGGCCGAATTCTCGAAACACTCCGCTATCAACGCCGACCACCGCGACGCCAACATCCGCAGCGTGCACTACTTCTCGATCTACTTCCCGCTGATCGAGTTCCTCAGCTCGCTGGCAGCAGGTCTCGTGGTCTGGTTCAGCGCCTCGTGGGTGCTGAAAGGGAGTCTTTCGGTGGGTGTGGTGGTCTCGTTCGTGCAGTTCATCTGGCTCTTCTTCCGCCCGTTGCAGCACCTGTCGGATCGCTTCAACGTCATGCAGACCGCCATCGCCAGCTCCGAGCGTATCATCAAACTGCTCGAAGAGCCGCAGGAACCGGAACCGAAGGAAGAAATTCAGCACATCACCGAGTTCAGGGATCGCATCGTTTTCGACAAGGTGTGGTTCGCCTACAACGAAAATCACTGGGTGCTGCGCGACATTTCGCTTGAAATCAAGGCGGGCGAAACCGTGGCCATCGTCGGTGCGACCGGCAGCGGCAAGACCACGCTCACCAACATTCTTTCGAGATTCTACCCCTACGAAAAGGGTTCCGTGACGATTGACGGCATCGAGCTGAACCGGATTCCCGGCCATCAGTTGCGCAAGCTCGTCGGCGTGGTGATGCAGGACGTGGTGCTCTTCGCGGGCACGATTCGCGAGAACCTCAGCTTCGGCGACCCCTCGATTTCGGACGAAAAGATTCGCGAGGCGTCGAAAATCGTGGGCGCGAACCGCTTCATCGAAAAGCTGCCCGGCAGGTATGAGTACCGCATTCGCGAGAACGGCTCGGGACTGTCGGCGGGCCAGAAGCAGCTCCTCGCCTTCGTGCGAGCGCTGCTCTACAACCCGGATATTCTCGTGCTCGACGAAGCGACCAGCTCGGTCGATACCGAAACAGAAACGCTCATCGAACAGGCCACCGACCGGCTCATGCAGCACCGGACCTCGATCATCATCGCCCACCGGCTCTCCACCATCCAGCACGCCGAACGCATCGTGGTGCTGCACAAAGGCACCATCCGCGAAACCGGCACCCACCAAGAGCTGCTCGCAGAGCGCGGGTTGTACTACAAGCTCTACCTCTTGCAGCACCCCGAACGCGGGAGAATGGAGGGAGCAGCGTGAGGAGTTGATAATTGATAGTTGACAGTTGATAGTTTGAAGTGCGAAGGGCCTTCTTCACCTCTTCCTCCCACAAGTCCCACTCGTCCCACAAAACCCAACCACCGCAGCAAGGCAAAACCCACACACCAACCCCTAAGCCTCAAAGATTACTCTCCCGCAGCACCTTGACCGGTTCAAGCTTGGCAGCTTTGATCGAGGGCAATGCGGCGGCGATGGTGCTGATGAGCACCGTCACCACGATCACGAAGAAAAAGTACCACGGGTTCCACGACATGCTGAAGCCGCTTTTGGTGAGTGGCCCCTGCGAGCTTTGAATCTCCAGGCTGGCCAGGAAACCGATGGAGCCGGTAGCCAGCACGCCCCCGGCGAGCGCCCCGCCGAGGCCGACGAGGAACCCCTCGAAGACGAACAGCCCTATCATCTGAAGCGACGAGAAGCCGAACGATTTCATGATGGCGATGTCACGGCTCTTCTCGAAGACGGTGGTCACGAGAATGTTGGCCACGCCGAAACCCGACACCACGCCCACGAACCCTACCAGCGAGAGCACGATAACGCCGATCCGCCGGAAGAGCGCGAGGATGCTCGCGTTCTCCTCCTGCCAGGTCAGGCAGCGGTAGCCGGTGATGCGCTCCAGATCGTTGGCCACAGGCGCGTTGGCGAAGGGGTCACGCACCTTGAAGGAGATGCCGGTAACCTTGTTCGGCGGCAAGCCCTCGACAATCTGACCGAGTTTGAGCGAAGAGAGAATCGTGTTGTCGGCAGCGTTCACGCCGGTAAAAAAGATTCCGGTCACCTTGCACTGGCGGCTTGTACCGTCAGGCGAAATGATGGTGAGCTGATCGTCGAGCTCGACGCCGAGATCGCTGGCTACCGTGCTACCGACCAGCAAGGCGTCGGGCGTCTTTCGGAACTGCACCAGGTCTCCAGAGGTAAGGCTTCGCCCGATGTGGCTGATGCGATCTTCGCGGTCGATGATCACCCCCTTGAGCAGCACCGGCTGGTTGCGGTTGCCCTTGACTGCCATGATTTGCGACTCGACGAACGGCGAGGCCGCCACGATCTTGCCGGAGAAGGCCGGCGAGACGGCGATGTCGAGAATCCGGCCATAGTTGCGCACCTCTTCAGGTTCGTCGCGACCGATGTTATCTTCAACGAACGCCACCTCCGGCGAACCACTGTTTTCGATGAGGTTGGTGGGAATGGGGTCGATCTTCTCGCCCTTGAGGCTGATGTGCGGGGCAACATCGATGATGGTCTCGGTGAACGAATCGAGAAGCCCTCGGGTGAGTGAGATGGTGGTAATCAGCACGGTGGTGCTGACCGACACGGCGAGCATGGTGGTCAGGGTCTGGCGTTTGCGCCCGAGGATGTGCCGGATGGCGATATCGAACAGCGTTTTGAACATGGCGCTCGCGCCGGACAAGCCTGAAAAAAGTTATGGGATATTTGCCATAAGTTATACTTTACAGATCATCTCTGAAAAGGAGCTGCTCAAAAGTGTCATGATCCCGGCTTGTCGGGACAACAGGGTTAGCAGCGCTCTGAAAATCGTTCAAACCGGAAACGGCCGTCCGTCAATGCAGGAAGTCAGCGCAACCATAACCGCCGAACGCAAGCACAGCCACGTCGATATCTGCCTCCACAGGCCGGTCTGTTTCGACGGGCAAAGTACCGGTCTGGATTCCTGGCGATTTGAACACAACGCCGCGCCGGAGATCGATTTTGCGGAGATCGACCTGACCGCCGAATTCCTCGGCCACGCTATCGGTATGCCGCTCATGATCTCCTCGATGACCGGCGGTTACGGTGACGCGCTTGCGCTGAACCGCACCCTGGCCGAGACAGCGGAACACTTCAGCATTCCGCTCGGCGTGGGTAGTATGCGCCAGGCACTCGAAGGCAACTCACACCGCGAAAGCTTCTCTATCGTCCGCTCGTCGGCCCCATCGGTACCGATTTTCGCCAACATCGGCGCTCCTGAAGTGGCCGCCGGCCTGAGCCGGGAACAACTGTCAACGCTCGTAGAGCTGATCGAAGCTGACGGACTGATCGTGCATCTCAATCCGGCGCAGGAACTGTTCCAGCCGGAAGGCAGCACCAACTTCAGAGGTTTTCTCGACCGCCTGCACGACATCACCGCAACCATCAACGTTCCGGTGATCGCCAAGGAGGTGGGCTGCGGCATCTCGGCACCGCTGGCCAGGAAACTCGCCGATGCAGGCGTCAAGGCTATCGACGTGGCTGGCGCAGGCGGCATCAGCTGGCAGAAGGTCGAAGAGTGCCGCTACCTCGACCGCTTTGGCCACGAAAAGCGCTTCAGCCCTTCGGCGCTCGACGAGCTGCTCAACTGGGGCATCCCCACCGCGGAGTGCCTGACCGGCATAGCCGCGCTCAAGGAACAAAATCATGAGTACCAGCCGCTCGGCATCATCGCATCCGGAGGCATCCGCAACGGACTCGATGTCGCCAAATCGATCGCACTCGGCGCAGACATCGCGGCCTCGGCGCAGCATCTGCTCAAAGCCCTGCACGCCGGAACGCTCAAAGAGACAATCCGCACCTGGGCAAACGATCTCCGGGCAGCCATGTTCCTAACCGGCTCGGCTTCGACAGCACAACTTAAACACGCACCAATCCACCGTAAACCCTGACGACAGCAGTCATGTCATCACCGAATACCCAAGCACAGGTTGAATCCCGATACCAGCAGTACCACACAAAAATCAACGAGGCCCTTGCTGCATGCTTCCCGAAAGAGAGTCCGGAAACCCTCTACGCCCCGGCACGGTACATCCTTGAAGGAAAAGGCAAGCGAATCCGGCCATTCCTGACCCTCTTGGCGTCTGAAGCGGTCAGCGGCTCATCGGAGAACGCCCTTGGCGTGGCCCTCGGCATCGAGGTGCTGCACAACTTCACCCTGATGCACGACGACATCATGGATGCTGCCGACCTTCGTCACGGCCGTCCGACCGTGCACAAGCAGTGGGATGTCAACGCGGCCATACTCTCTGGCGACATGATGATCGCCTACGCCTACGAGCTGGCGCTCAAGGCGATCAGTTCGCGCCACGCCGAGATGATTCACATCTTCAACGAAGCCAACATCACCATCTGTGAAGGGCAGGCGCTCGACATGGAGCTGGAACAGCGCAAGGATGTCACCATCGCCGACTATCTCGACATGATCTCTAAAAAGACCGGACGTCTGATCTCGGCAGCGCTTGAAGCGGGTGGTGTGGCCGGCAACGGCACGCCTGAACAGATCGCTGCGCTGGTCACCTTCGGCGAAAAGATCGGACGCGCCTTCCAGATTCAAGACGACTACCTCGACATCATGGCTGGCGATGGCAAGTCTGGCAAGGTGTCGGGCGGCGACGTCATCAACGGCAAGAAGACCTGGCTGCTGCTCCGTTCGCTCGAACTGGCCGAGGGTGCTGACCGCAAGCTGTTACAGTCGATTTTCGACAACAACGGCACCTCGCCTGAGAACGTCCCGGCAGTCAAGGCGATTTTCGAAAAGTGCGGCGTCCTTGACGAAACCAGGGCAAAGCTCAACGAGGACACCGAAGCCGCGCTCGACGCGCTCGAAAGTCTGCCCTTCGAGGAGGGGCGGGGTTACCTGAGAGGCTTCGCCAATATCCTCATGAAGCGCGATTTCTGAGAACTTTCCGGGGGGTTACCCCTCCCCCCGACACCTCTTCAATTCCCCTGCCCCCGACCATGACAACCACTCCTGAATCGAACGACACGCTCGACCGGATACTCATGCTCTCGAAATTGCCCGGCATCGGTCCAGCACGCGCACGCGCCATGATTGCCGCTTTCGGCTCCGGCAGTGCGCTGCTCGAAGCAAACACTGACGCCCTCATCCAGATACCAGGCATCGGCGAAACACTTGCACGCCAGACTGCCGAAAACCTCGCAAGCCCGGCGTGGCGCAACAAGGCAAAGCTGGCCGCCGAAGAGCAGATCGAACGGGCCGGACGGCTGGATACGACCATCATCACCATGCTGGATCCAGCCTATCCAGAGCTGCTCAAGCAAATTTATGACCCGCCGCTCGCGCTCTTCGTCCGAGGCAATGTAAAGGCTCTCGTTCCACCATCATTAGCCGTGGTCGGCACCCGCCGGGCAACTTCGTACGGCAAACAGGCTACCGAGGTGCTCTGCCGCGACCTTGTCGGCATGGGGTTGGCTATCGTCAGCGGTATGGCCTACGGCATAGACATGACCGCACACCACGCCGCCTTGGAGCATGGCGGCGTAACCATCGCCGTGCTCGGTTGCGGCGTCGACACCATCTACACCGACCCGTCGGGCAGACTCTGGCCACGCATCATTGAGCGTGGAGGAGCAATCATCGCCGAGGACTGGCTCGGCACCGAACCCGTACCCGGCAACTTCCCCAGACGCAACCGCCTGATTGCCGGCATAACGCTCGGCACGCTGGTAGTCGAATCAGATGTCAAAGGCGGATCGATGATAACCGCCGCCAGCGCTCTCGAACAGAACCGCGAAGTTTTCGCCGTGCCGGGCAGCATCTTTGCCAAAGTTTCGCGAGGCCCGAACAGCCTGATTCAACGCTCGCAGGCCAAAGCGGTGCTCTCCGCAGAAGATATTCTCACCGAGCTCCCCCCGGCCGCGCTTTTGCCAACAACTGGCCGCCAAGAGGCTGCACCATCGCTGCCCCCCCTGACTCCCGAAGAATCGCGCATTATTGAAACCCTCGAAAAGGAGGCAATCCATATCGACCTTATCGCCGAAAAAACTGCCCTCCCCCTCGAACAGCTTCTGGTGCATCTGTTCGAGCTTGAAATGAACCGGATCATTCTGCAGGAGCCCGGGCAACTCTTCAGCATCCGTCCACCTGAAAGACGCTGAACGCCACCCCGGAAAACCAGTGAACGTCACCGCTATTTCTCATTTCAGAAAATAGCATTTTATCACCGGATTGCTTACTTTTGGTGGTGTTGTACCGATGAGTTGATCAGAGAAAGACTCGCTGTTTTTATGTAACCCAAACAACCCGACAATGTCAGATTTCAAAGGAATCAAAGTCATTTCCAGACTTCTTTTCGTTGCCCTTCTGCTGGGCACCTTCTTTACGAGCCGCCCGGCTGTTGCAGCCGCTAATGCTGCTCAGAAAATCGGGGTGGTCGATTACGGAAGAATCTTCCAGATGATGCCCGAAACCAAAGCCGCTGAAAAATCCATGCAGACGGCTAAAGTCCAGACCAACCAGGAACTCGGAAAGATGCAGGCTTCACTGCAGGCAGCCGTGCAGACCTATCTGAAGCAGAAACAGAAAACTGGCAAAGCCGATTCGGCGCAGGAGCGTGCACTTCAGGGTCGTGAAGAGAACTTCAGAAAAATAGCTGCTGAAAAATCGAATACGCTGGCCAAGAAAGAAAAGTCGCTGATTCTTCCCATCCGTCAGAAAATCGATGCCGCAGTGGCTTCAATCGCAAAAGCAGAGGGCTTCAACATGATTTTCGACAAGAACGTGCGCGTTTATGGCGATGCTGAATCAGACATCACCTACAAGGTGCTCAACAGACTGAAAATCAAATAACCCTCGTTTTAAAGTCCATTGAACTCTCGCCGGACAACGCTATTCTTTCTGGCTATACTGTTCAGTACCGTGACCGGTTGCGGCGCTCGTGATGAAAAGCGCCGCAGTGCCGATACGGTTGTTTCCTCACAAGAGCAACCCGCTCAGGAGAGCTGGGACATCACCATTGTCATCTCGGATTCAGGCGCAAGAAAAACGCTCATCAAAGCAGCTCACGCAGCTGAATACCACAAGGCTGACAAAAAGGAAATTCATGTCGATGGAGGACTCAGCGTTCGGATCGTCAATCCGGGCGGCTCGACGACGCTCATCACGGCAGGGCGAGGAATCGTGCACAACAATCATGACATCGAAGCATTCGACGATGTCGTCATCCGTTCAGACGACGACACAGTGCTGCGTACCGAATACATCACACGCTCCGCGCGTGACCACATGATCCGGACGGACAAATACGTAACCATCACCAGTCCCTCTCGAACCATCCGGGGCTATGGCTTTGAAAGCGATGACGCCATGAAACAATACAGAATTTTTCATGCCAGCGGTGAGGCTTTATCACAATAATCATTTTGACCACAGTTGCATCAGTATGAACGTACACATGCTCAAATCGAAGATCCACAACGCCATTGTCACCAGTGGAGACCTCGAATACGAAGGCAGTATCACCATCGACAAGGAGTTACTCGAAATTGCCGATATGATGGCCAATGAGAAGGTGCTTGTGGTCAACAACAACAACGGCGAGCGCTTCGAAACCTACATCATCGAGGGCACCCGCGGGTTGCGGGAAATCCAGCTCAACGGTGCTGCAGCGCGCTGTGCCCTGCCGGGAGACGAAATCATTATCATGAGTTTTGCGGAAATGGAACCTGAAGAGGCACGCAACTGGGAACCGATGATCGTGATCGTTGACCGGATGAACAATCCGAAACGCCGTCACCGTGTTGGCAAGGACGATGAATATCTCGGCTGAAAATTCTTTCAAAACCAGACAAATACCCCTTTTATGAGTTTGGCAATCGTCATCATGGCAGCCGGCAAAGGCACAAGAATGAAGTCCGACCTGCCAAAAGTGCTTCACCCTGCAAACGGCAGACCGGTCGTCGAGTATGTCATTGAAAAATCAGAGGCGCTTGAGCCCGAAACGATCGTGCTGATCACCGGCCACCAGTCTGAGAAGGTACGTCAGGCCACGAGTAAATTTGCCGTCCGCTATGCCCTGCAGGAACCACAGCACGGTACCGGCCATGCGGTGATGCAGGCTGAGCCGCTGCTGAAGGAGTTCGACGGAGAGATCATCATTCTGTCGGGTGACGCCCCGCTTTTCACCACCGCCACCCTGAAAGAGCTAGCGGCGTTCCATCGCGCGAACAAGGCTGGCGCCACCGTGCTGACCGCCGAGATCGACGACCCGACCGGCTACGGACGGATCATCCGGAGCAAGAATGGCCAAGAAGTACTGAGAATTGTCGAACAGAAAGATGCGACCGAAGAGGAAAAAGCGGTCAACGAAATCAACTCAGGCGTCTATGTCTTCAACACCGCCGAGCTGTTTGATGCTTTGCACAGCATCACCAACAATAATACCCAGCAGGAGTATTACCTGACCGACGTGTTCGGCATCTGCTTCGGCAAAGGGCGCAAAGTGTGCGCCTTCAAGGTTGCCGACCCCAACGAAATCCGCGGCATCAACACTCCCGAACAGCTCAGGGAAGCCGAAGCGCTGCTGCTAAGCGGCAAATACGTGTAAGGAAAAGACTGCAGAATAACCAGAACATCATCGCAAATGCGGCTCTCTGACCGTCGAGAGCTGCATTTCAATACAGGAACATCGGCTTACCCATCACACTCCTCATCTTCGGGCGGTAGTAGCGCAGATCATACAGCTCACTGATATCAACCTGCTTGGTGCTTGACGACACCTCTTCGAGCGGCACGGCAGCATAAACACCTTTCTGCAGCGCCACCATCACGCCAAAAGTTTGCCCGGCAATCAGCTCCACGGCAAGCTGGGCGAAATTGAACCCTACCATCAAGTCAAGCGCGTCGGGAATACCGGAGCGCATCAGATAGCCGAGCGGCTGGCAAATCACGTCCTGCCCAGTCAGCATGGAGATGGTTTCGCGAGTCAACTGCCCGACACTAACCGCTTCATCTCCATCGCCATTATAGCGACGTCCGCAATATTCGATCATCTTGCTGCCGACCATCCGGGCACCTTCGCTGATAGCGATCATGGCATACCGGCTCGGGTTGGCAGCCTTGTCTTCGATGAGATAGTCAGCAAGGGTTTCCGGGTCGAAGGGCACCTCCGGAATAAGAGCGCGGTCAACTCCAGCCAGGTAAGAGCTGATCAGGCAGGTCTCACCAGTGCTGCGACCAAAAAGCTCGACAATCGTGATACGCTCATGCGAACCGGAACTGGTGCGAAGCTGATGAATGTACTGAACGCTTCTGGTGACCGCCGTACCGAATCCGATGCAGTAATCGGTGCCATAGACATCATTGTCCATCGTCTTGGGCACACCAATAACCTTGACCCCTTTGCGCGACAGATGCTCGGCATAGCCGATGGTATCGTCGCCGCCGATGACAATGAGTACATCGAGACCAAGAGCATCGATGCTTGAGAGGACGTGGTCGGTCAGGTCGAAGTTTCCGGAATGGCGAAGACCAGAGCCCATCAGCTCCGGTGAATTGCGCAGGAAGGGGGGGATTTCTTTCTTTTTGAGGTTGCCAGGATGGAGCCGGCTGGTATGGAGCAGCGTGCCGCCAGTACGATCGATTCGCCGGACAGATTGCACATCCAGATCAACGATATGCTCCTCGCGGCTCGACGGATCAGAGGCATCGAAAGCCAGAAGACCGTTCCAGCCCCGGCGGATACCCGTAACCCGATAGCCCCTCTCGGTGCTGATGGTCACGATCGTCTTGATACACGCATTGATGCCGGGGGCGTCACCCCCGCCGGTCAAAACACCGATATGCATGAAGAGCTGGGTCGAAAGGTTATTACTTGCGCGAACGCCTCGGCTTTTTGGGCTCGGCGCCCTCGGCCTCCTTTTTGCGCGTATCGGTGGCAATCTGGCTGGAGGTACGGGTATCGAGCGTCTCCGACTCGGCCTGCAATCCAGCGCTCCTCATAGAATAGAATTCGATCAGGTTACCATCGGGATCCATCACGAAAAAGGCCATGCCCTCCCGCCGATGCGCAGGACGGGTGACCAGATGAACCCCTTTGCCCTCAAGATAGACAGCCGCCTCTTTGACTTCATCATCCGAAGCCAGCCTGAAACCAAAGTGATCCACCCGGATGTCTCTCGCATCGGCCGTGCCAGGCGTTTCTGCCTTGACCAGAACAAAAAGATCAGAGTTGAGCCGCAGGTAAGTAATATTGGCACCGGCCCGGTGATCTACCCGGAAACCGAGAATGCCCACGTAGAACTCTTCGGATAAACGCACATCGTTAACCCGAAGGGTGATCTGATTAATCCCCGTCAGTTTCATCATCTTTCTCTGATTCTGCGGCCTTTGTTTCGACCGGTTTTTCCAGAATATAATCGTACTGGTGATCGAAATACTGCTCCACAGCCTGCCGCGAAGGCTTTTCACGGCACTCGAACTCGACGCTGATGGCAATCTGCTCCGGGAACACCTTTTCGGACTCGGACTCAGAGGTGGGGTTCCGGATCATCTCCTTGTAAGGAAGCAGACGCTCTTCCAGTTCAGACCGCTCAGCCTCGTGAATCTCCCTTGCGCGTTTTGAGATGGCCACAACGGTTTCATACAGGTTTCCATGCGTACTTCTGAGCTTGTTCAGATCTACAGGTTTGACCGACATTGCAATAGTGCGTTATGATTGTGGAAGAAACTGCGCGATCTTCGAGGCAACAAGATCGACAGTGCGTTCGAGATCGTCGTTGACCACGACAACATCGAACTGATCGGCACAGGCAAGCTCCATCTCCGCGCGTTCGAGCCGCATGGCAAGAGCCTCCGCTGACTCGCTTTTGCGTGACTGCAACCGCTGTGCAAGTACCTCCATGCTCGGAGGTTTGAGAAAAACGAGCAGCGCCCGCTCTCCAAAAATTTTTTTGAGGTTCAACGCCCCCTTCACATCGAGATCGAACAGGAGATTACGGCCTTCATCAACCGCTTCCCGCGTCTTGCCGAGCAGCGTTCCGTAGTAGTTGCCGAAAAAGAACTCGTGCTCGATAAAGCCTTCCTCTGCAATGAGTTGCTCGAAGCGCTCACGGGTCAGAAAGTGGTAATCGACCCCGTCCTGCTCACCAGCTCTTATGGCGCGGGTAGTGGCTGAAACCGAAAACTCCAGGCAGCCGAGACGCTCCATCACCAGCTTCGCCACGGTGGACTTGCCGGTGCCAGAAGGCGCTGAAAAGACGATCAGCCGGCCCTGTTTGGAATCGTGCTGGTCACTCATTGGCATCACTCGATATTCTGCAACTGCTCCCGAACCTTTTCAAGCTCTTCCTTGATGTGCACCACTTTCTGGGAGATATCAGCGTTCTGAGATTTCGAAGCGATGGTGTTTGCCTCGCGAAGCTGCTCCTGCAACAGGAAGTTGAGCTTGCGGCCCGAACCGCTCGACATGTTGTTCAGCTCCTCGATAAAAAACTTGTTGTGGCTGTTGAACCTGGTGCACTCCTCGGTAATATCGAGCTTGTCGGCAGCCATCACGATCTCCATTTCGAGCCGATCCCTGCTGTACTCTACATCCCGACCGGCAATAGCGCTGATCTTGGAAGAGAGGCGCTTGCGGATGGTTTCGAGGTTATCGGCAGCGATCACCTGAATTTCGGCGAGGGTGCGGTCGATTTCGGCGATTCTCGCCGTGAAGTCACCAGCAAGCTCTTCGCCCTCTTTACGGCGCATCTCCTTGAGCTTCTCGACAGCTTCGACAACAACCGATTGGGCCACAGGCCAGATTTCATCAGGCTTGTCAAGGATGGAGTTTTCAGGCTCGAAAATTTCCGAGAAACGCAGAATCTGATCGAGCGTAATCGGCGCCTCGATACCAGCCTCACGCCTGACGGTTTCAAGCAGGGCTTTGTAACCCCTGACCTTTGCGGCATTGACAGTTACCGGCAACTGCTCGTCCTTTTCATCGAGCTGAAGCTGAACGAAGGCCGATATTTTCCCGCGCTGGAAATTACCGCGGATCAGCTCCCTGACTTCAAGTTCGCGAGCAAGAAGCTGCCTTGGAAGCTTGACACCGATCTCAGCAAAACGATTGTTAACCGAGCGAAGTTCAACAAGCACTTTCATGCCTTTTTCCGCGCGCTCGGCGCTGCCATAGCCGGTCATGCTTTCCAACATATGCAGATCCAGTTACATTCTTGAAGATACCTGCAGAACCCAGGTTCCGCAGGCGTCGGGTATGGGGATTTCGCTCCTGCTTATTTACGCAGATCGAGATCGGCAAGCACCTTGCGGTAGCGCTCGATATCGACTTTCTTGAGGTAGTTCAGCACGCGTTTGCGCTTGCCGACCAGCATCAACAGTCCGCGGCGTGAGTGCTTGTCTTTGGGATGCTGCTGAAGGTGACCGGTCAGATCGGCGATCCTGCGGCTGAACAGGGCAACCTGAACTTCCGCTTTTCCGGTATCCGTCGCAGAATCACCAAACTTCGTAACAATCTCGGTTTTGTGTTCTTTTGCCAGACCCATGGTAGTAAATAACTAGTAGTGAAATAAAAACAAAAAATACGGCCTGAAATATAACATTATTTCAGATATAATTCCGCCTTTTTTTGATCAACCAGCAGCTGCGCCTTGAGCTCATCGATTGAATTGAAGCGCTGTTCTGGCCTGATGAAATCGAGCAACTGCAAAACCAGTACAGTTCCGTACAGCTCGCCAGAGAAGCCGACGATGTGCGCCTCGACAGTCACCGATCCGTCCTTTTCAACGGTCGGCCGACGACCAATGTTCATCATAACCGGCCAGTCGCGTCCACCGATCGTGACCCTGGCTGCATAGACGCCGTGCGCCGGAAGCTGCTTGCATCGGTCAGTCAGCTCGATGTTGGCTGTCGGAAATCCAAGCTGACGACCAAGCTTGTTGCCCTTAACAACATACCCGCTGATGATGTAGGGTGATCCGAGGCAGACGTTTGCCTCACGAATACGGCCTTCAACAAGAAGGTGCCTGACCCGGGTGCTCGAAACCGGCGAACCATCAACAATGACTTCGCCGACCACCTCAACCCCAAAACCGTGCTCTTCTCCAAGCTGGCGCAAAGTTTTGCCGCTACCGCTCCGGTCACTCCCGAACCCGTGGTCATAGCCCACGGTCACCTGGCGCGCGCCGAGCATCCTCACTAGAACATCACGGATGAAATCGGCTGAACTTTTCCGGGAGAATTCCCGGTCGAACCGAATGACGAACAAAAGATCGACCTGCATGGTTCTGAAGTGCGCGACCTTCTCGTCAAAGGTGGTCAGGAGCTCCACCTGACACTCCAAGCCACGTTCAAGCACGAGTCTCGGATGGGGATCAAAGGTCACCACGACGCTTCTCAGGCTATCCTGCCGGGCCTTGTCGATCATGCTGCCAATAATCTTGCGATGACCGACATGAAGCCCATCGAACGAACCAATGGTTATTGCCGAAGGTTCAGGCTTCAGGGGCACCACTTGGCCGGTATCGGCATCATGAACCGTATCGCCCTGTAAAACAACGACGCGCATAGTATTACTCTTCGATGGCCGAAGCGGCACGGCCTATTTCATCAACAATGACCTCAACGCTCATCGCCTCAGAAAGGTTGTACTGACCGATCAAAACCCGTTTCAGAGCTGAAAGGTACCCGCCAACTCCAAGCAATTCACCAAGCTCGTGAGCGATCACCCGGATATAGGCCCCCTTCGAAACCGTGATTGAAAAATGAACGAAGGGCAACTCGATACCGGTGATCTCGAAACGGTGAATTTCGATACGGCGCGCTTTGCGCTCCTTGACCTCATGACCTTGCCGCGCCAGCTCATAGAGCCGCTTGCCGTTGTGCCAGACCGCCGAGTGCATCGGGGGCTGCTGCAACCGCTCACCGACCATCGATACCGCCGCCTCGCGGATAGCCTTTTCGTCGAGCGCGGAAACATCGCGGATATCGTACTCCTCGCTCTCCGTGTCGTGGCTGGCTGTTTTTGCGCCAAGCCTGATGGTGCCTTCGTAACCCTTGTCCAGAATTTCCAGCGATGAGATCGTCTTGGTCTTCCTGCCGGTGGCAAGAATCAACAGGCCGGTTGCTTTGGGGTCAAGCGTGCCGCAGTGGCCGACTTTTCGCTTCGCGCCGTTGCGTTTGTACGCACCGCGGATTTTGGCCACGACGTCGAACGACGTCCAGTCGAGCGGTTTGTCAACCAGCAAGTAATCGCCCTCTTCACTCAGAACGGGCATGGCGGTGTGAGGCGTCATGACGAGCGTACTCCGGAAAAAATAGGCAGTTACTGCTCTTCTTCCGGGCTTCGCCTGACCGACTTGAGCAACTGCTCGATCCGGTTAGCCTGCTCGAACAAGCGGTCTTCGTAGAACTCCAGCTCCGGAATTCGCCTGAACTGGTTCCGGATTTTCGACGAAAGAATCTTGCGAAGCGCCTTGGTTTCGGTGTGCAGGAACTCCATCAGCTCGGCTCGCTCGGCTTCGGAGCCGATGATCGATACATACACTCTGGCGATGCCCAGGTCGGCCGTGACCTTCACCTCGGTCACGGTCGACAGAGGGCCGCTGCGGGGCAGCTCCTTCTCGAAGATAGCGCTCAACTCGCGCTGCAAGAGCGAGGCGACTTTTTCAGTTCGTATCGACATCCGGACTCCCTTTCGTTGTTCAGAGTTTGCGTTTCTTTTCGACGATCTTGTAGGCCTCGACCACGTCGCCGACCTTGATATCGTCGTAGCCTTTCAGGCTCAGACCGCACTCATATCCGCTGTCGACCTCTTTGACATCGTCCTTGAAGCGCTTGAGCGAGTCAAGCTGGCCTTCGTAGATCTGCACGCCGTCACGCAGCAGGCGGACGTTCGAATCGCGGAAGATCTTGCCGTCGAGCACGTATGCGCCGCCGACGTTGCCCACCTTGGGCACCCTGAAGACCTGGCGAATTTCAACCGAGCCGATGCTCTCCTCATGCAGCTCGGGCGAAAGCATACCTTCGAGCGCTTTCTCCACATCTTCAAGCACGTGGTAGATGACGCTGTAGAATCGTACGTCGAGATCCTCTTTCTCGGCAAGCCGCTTGGCGTTGACGTTCGGGCGCACTCTGAAGCCGATGATAATTGCATCCGAAGCGGCGGCCAGCAGCACGTCAGTTTCGGTGATCTGACCGACACCCTGGTGAATAAGTTGCACCTTGACCTCTTCGTTGTGAATCTTCATGAGGCCATCGGCAAGCGCCTGGATAGAGCCGTCGGTATCAGCCTTGATGATAACGCTGAGTTCCTTCTTGAGACCCTCCTTGATCTGACGGGCGATGCTATCGAGCTTGACGCGGGTGCTGCGGCGGAACTCGTGCTCACGCTTGATGATCTGGCGTTTCTGGGCCAGGTCGCGCGCATCGCGGTCGGATTCCATGACGGTCAGAATATCGCCGGACTGCGGCATATCCTCGAAGCCGAGCACACGCACCGGCTGGGATGGCCCCGCCTCCTTGATGCGCTTGCCGCGCTCGTCCATGAGCGCCCGGACCTTACCCATCGAGTTGCCGGCAACAAACGGATCACCGACTTTCAGGAATCCGCGCTGCACCAGCACAGTCGAAACCACGCCCTTGCCCTTGTCAAGTTCGGACTCGACGATGATGCCGCTGGCCATGATGTCCCTCGAATAGTTGCCTTTCAGCTCGCAGACTTCAGCCTCGGTGAGGACTTTTTCCATCAGCTCGCTGATACCAATGCCCTTCTTGGCCGAAATCTCCTGGCACTGGTACTCGCCTCCCCAGTCCTCGACCAGCACACCGGCTTCGGAGAGCTGGGTTTTGATCTTGTCGACGTTGACCTCAGGCTTGTCAATCTTGTTGAGCGCCACGACAATCGGCACGCCGGCCGCTTTGGAGTGGTTAATCGCTTCGATGGTCTGCGGCATAACGCTGTCATCAGCAGCCACAACCAGAATCACGATGTCGGTCACCTGCGCACCGCGGGCACGCATAGCAGTAAAGGCTTCGTGGCCCGGCGTATCGAGGAAGGTGATCTGGCGATCGCCCTCGACGGTCACTTCGTACGCGCCGATATGCTGGGTAATTCCACCTGATTCGCCTGCCACAACGTTGCTTCGGCGGATGTAGTCGAGCAGCGAGGTCTTACCATGATCGACGTGACCCATGATGGTCACCACCGGCGGACGGGTTTGCATATCCTCAGGATTATCAACCTGCTCCTCGGCTGTGGTGGCCTCGACTTCGGTAGTAAACTCGATATCAAACCCGAACTCCATCGCAATCAGCTCGATGATCTCCTTGTCGAGACGCTGGTTGATGGTCACGAATTTACCCAGCGCAAAGCACTTCTGAATAATATCTTTGGCGGTCAGACCCATCAGCTCGGCAAGTTCATGCGGCGAAGCGTACTCGGTCACCTTGATGAGGCTCTTTTCAGCCTCACGCATCGCCTCGGCCTCCTCAAGCTCACGCTCGCGCTCCATGCGGCGCATCTTGCGGAACTTCTGGCGGGAACCGGACGAGCTGCTGTCGTCCATGCCGCTGATGGTATTCTTGATGTTGCGGGAGATGACCTTGTCATCAACCTCAACCTTCTTTTTCTTTTTACCCTTCTTTTTCTTGCCGCCACTGAAATCACTTTCGCCAGCAGTTCCACCACTCTTTTTCTTGTCAGCACCCACCTCTCCGGAAGTCGAAGAGGTGGTACCCTCGAATTCATCTTTGAGCTCAGCGGCACTCTCCTTGAAGCTCTTCTTGCGCGATTTCTTCTTGCGATCGGAACCGCTCAATACGTCGATCGTACCAAGCACCGTCAGACCGCCAATCTTCTGTGGAGCTTCGTAAGTCTTCATCGAATCGGGCAGCGTCTGCACCAGGGCCTGGGAGGATTCGTCAGGCTCTTCAGCTTTTGGCTCCTGCGCTGGTTGCAGCTTGCCTTCAGGCTCGTCTTGGGCTGCCGGTTCCGGCTGCTCAACCGGCTTGGATTCGGCTTCCGGTGTCTTGGTTTCAGCAACCTCTTCTTTGGTAGGTTCCGGCTGGGCCATCTCGGCAAACGCAGGCGCTTCAGCAGGGGCAGCAGGAGAAAACAAGGGCTCAGGCTTGGAAGGAATCTCCACAAAAGGCTCTTTTACGGGCTCGGGCATATGAACGGTGGGGGCGGGTGAAGGTCCGCTGCTCAAACACTCCTTGAGCTGCTGCTCCTTTTCATAAGCTTTCCGCGACTGCTCTTCGAGCCTGGTAAGGCGTTTTTTCTTTTCGGCCCTGATCTTGCGGGTCTCATCAACCAGTTTTTTCTCCTGGCTGAAATTGCCGAAAATCATGCCGCGCATCTCCTCCCCCACCATTGATGAGGTGGAAGCAACCTTGCCTCCCTCCTGTTTGACAAACTGCAGAACTTCCCGAGGGCTGACCTGCAGCTCCCTTGCAATATCACTGATACGGAACCTTTTCTGCTTTTCCTCGATGGCCATTGACTCCTCCTGGATAATTATCCTCTTGCTCTTGCCGGAATTCCTTCACACTCGCCGCCCAGACGCCTGCCCGGAAATCCTGTAGTAATTCTCAGTTTGTTTCTTCGTCCCGGTTCTCTGCCGGATCCATACCCTCGCCCATGAGCGACCGTTCGTGGCTTTCATCAAGAAGCGCCTTGAGGTCTTCCTCGTTAAACTGCTCCCTGACGGTGCGGTAGATTGTGTCAGCGATCTTCTTCCAGTAGCGCTTTTCATCGTCGGTAATCCGGCGCTCTCTGGGTTTTGCAGGCTTGCGCGTCTTGTTGAAAACAAACAGTTCGTCGCTCTTCTGCGTACCGAGCAAAGCCTCCTCGATCTTTTCAACGCCACCCTTCAGAATCTTCTTGGCCGTGTCGAGACCTCCATCGAGCAGCTGGTAGATCATATCGTCGCCGAACTCTTCGCGGAATTCGATGATATCGATGTCGTTCGGATCTTCGAGCGACTTGTCGATCACGTCGCGATAGACGTCAATTTCGTAGCCGGTGAGTTTTTCGGCCAGATGGATGTTGTTGCCGTTCTTGCCGATAGCATATTTGATCTGATCGGGCTTGAGCATAACTCTTGCCTTGCGTGTCTTCATGTCGGCATGCACGGTCATCGGATCGATCTTGGCCGGCTGAAGCGCGCGGGCGATGAACACCTGCGGCTCATCGGTATAATAGATGACATCGATGTTCTCATTGTTCAACTCCTTGACGATGCTCTGGATGCGCTTGCCGCGATAGCCGACGGTAGCGCCGACCGGATCGATGCGCGAACTGGTCGATTCGACGGCCACCTTGGCGCGCTCGCCCGGTACACGTGCGATCCCCTTGATAATAATGAGGCCATCGAGAATCTCCGGGACCTCGCTTTCAAACAGCTTGTAGAGGAAGCGGTCATCAACTCGCGAGACGATCACCTTCATGCCGCCATCGGGCTTCTCACGCTCCTCGACCGTACCGTCATCGTTGCGCACCTTGACCTTCTCGCGCTCGATGCTCTTGACATAAAGCTTCATGTGCGGCGTGCGGCGCGGATTATCTTTTTTCATCATCTCCGAGCGCGGAAGCACCAGCTCCACACGATGATCCTTGGAGGTGTGATAGGTAAAAATCACCTCGTTCGAACGAACCTGATACACCTCACCGGCCACCACTTCGCCTACCTTCTCAAGGCAGTCTTCGTACACAGCCATGCGCTCGAGGTCGCGAACCTTTTTCTGTACTGACTGCTTGATGATCTGGATCGATTTGCGGGTCAGGTAGTCGTTGAGCTTGATCGGTCCCTCTTCGTAATAATCACCAAGTTCCAGCGAATCATCGATCTTGCGAATTTCATCAATGCCGATTTCGATGGTGGGAAGATCAACTTCCTCAACAATCTCTTTCAGGATATAGACCTCGAAATCACCGCGCTCGGGATTGATGAAAATGTTGGTTTCAACTTCCGGATCATAATCTTTCCTGAGCTGCTTCTGGATGATCTCCTTGAGCAGGTCGGCAATATCCATCTTGACCGCGGCGCTTTCGGAGCGTTTCTCCAGAAAGACCTTCGACTGCTCGATTTCTCCGAAAGCGCTGGCAATCTGCGCCTTCTGATCATGAGTTTCACCCTTAACCTGCTTTCGTGCCATCGCTGTGTGATCTTGTTTTATAAATAGTCTGCGATTCGTTCCGGCTTACACCGGTTTTGACCATTACCATTCAGTCTGAACGACCGCCTTGACGATGTCCGCTAGACGCAACGTCAACGGCTCCCGTCCGCTTGTTTTCTTTTTCTTTCCTTTCATAACCGGTTCGATGGTAATCGACGGCTCATCGCCCTCAATGGAAGCTTCGGTAAGCTTGCCCTCAAACTCTTTCCGTTCTCCTTCGGAATCGAGGTACACGACCTTCATTTTCCGTCCCAGATGTCTGAGGTACTGGCGTGGAACCCTGATAGGCTCGCCGAGACCAGGAGAGGAAACCATGAGCTCGAAATCGCCGCCAGCCAGCATGAGGTTCTCCTCACAGGCTTCAAGGCATGCCCTGATGGTTCGGCTCAACTTTGCGCACTGATCGATGCTAACGCCTTTGTCGGCTTCAACTGTCAACTCGATAATTCTGCCACCACCGCGCACATCGGCTTCAACAAGGTAAATATCACGTCCTTTCACCGCCGAAACCTCGGCAATCGACTCATCGATCGCCCTCTGTATCATCTCGTCCATACGTTCGCTAAATTACCTAAAACAAAAAAGTGGGGATCCCCCACTTTCAAAAACCGATCTTGAAAAGGCCAGTGCTCCGGTCAGCGGACAATGTACAAAAAAACCGGACACAAGCCAAAAAGCACACGATGCCTTCAGCTGCGTTTTACTCCTTTTGCTTGATATGGCTATCGATCACCTCATAGTCCGTCTCTTCGACCTGCACCCTGCGGTTGGAAGAGGAGAACGATTCAGGGCGATTGTCGAATCGATCATCCCTGGAGAAGGTAAACGTCATGCGGATCAGACGGCTGACAAACCGTACCGCCAGCCACAAAGCGATGAGAAGAAGGATAAATTTCAACATGAGATAACACTCCGGAAACAAAGTCTGGCATCTGGAAAACGTTCGCCAGAAACAGAAACAGACTTGATTGATATTTTAACGAACGGAGAAAACATCTCCAAATAGCAGGAACCGCCCAAGCAAGCTCCCGTGGAATGGAGCGATGGTCAACCGTTACTGGCGTTACTGGCCGTGGAGCAACTCGATCAGGCGCTCAGAATCGATGCGGTGTTTAAAAGCGTCCCTGCCATTGATAAAGATGACTGGAATATCGAGGCCGTAGCGCCCAGCCAGCTCGGCATCGCCGGAAATGTCTACATGCTCGATCTCGAACGGCATGCTCTGGCGAACCTCTTCGAGCCCCTTTATCGCCTCGTCGCAGAGGCAGCAGCCCGGCTTTCCGTAGATGGTGACCACCGGCCTCATGGCCTGGCGGACTCCTGCGTGACCGCTTCGTGCAGCACGCCCGTCAGCGCATCGAGGTCGAGCGAGGTCTGCTC
>DRSQ01000235.1 GCA_011372505.1 Chlorobaculum parvum
AAAGGGATATTGTTATTGGACGAAATTGATAAACTGCTTCTGCTGCTCGGCGACCGTGCCGCCCATCACTTCGGCGACGATGCCGCCGAACATCTTGCCCATCAGGCCGGCGTTCATCGCACCGACATAGGTGTTGCCGTCAGCCTTCTGATAGACGCTGATGGTGCAGGGCATCATGACCGAGACGATCTTGGTATCGTCACCCTTCAGGATGTTGTACGCATGATTGGCCTCACAGAGGTTGACCAGCCGCACGGGAGGAAGCTCGCCGCCACCATGCTTTCTGACCGATTTGTCGATCGGCATTACGCCTGCGACCACCCACCCTTCGGCCATCGCGTTCGCTTTGATGGTTTCAACGGTCTCTTCAACTCCGTATGGGCTCTGGTACTCCTTCAGCATCATGCCGGGCATCATCATCCACCCCGCACCAGCGGTCAAAAGAATACCAACGACAAGCCCGATCAACAGACTGCGAAAGTTCATAATGCGATCCTCCATGTTTTGGATTACTTGACGAAAAAAACGTTATGGAATAGCGGCAAGGCTGATCCCGGAACAGCAAACCGTCACCGGAGGAGCGTTTCGCCTCTGTTTCGATTGTCATCTCGATGCGAACGTGTGCAACCATTGACGGCGGCACCACGACGGCCTGACCACTACTGCCGGAAGCAAGTTAACATTATTAATCTGCATCGTCAATAGATGGGGCAATACGCTCAAACAACTGATGCGGTTTACAGCCGCCGTTGATCGCCGAAAGTCCTTGCCTGAACAGAGCAATTGTTTAACTTTTTACGACATTTCCCTAACCCCTTTCCGGGGCTTGACAACCCATTCATCGCAATCCGGATGTCCTCTCTGCATATCTACAACTCGCTGACACGCGCCAAAGAACCGTTTGAACCCATCCAGCCCGGCCTGGCCACCATCTACGTCTGCGGCCCAACCGTGTACGGCCACGCCCATCTCGGCCACGCCAAAAGCTACGTGTCGTTCGACGTAGTAGTGCGCTGGTTGCGCCATGTCGGTGAGCAGCAGGGCTACAAGGTGCGGTACGTGCAGAACATCACCGACGTGGGGCATCTGACCGACGATGCAGACGAGGGGGAGGACAAGATCCAGAAGCAGGCGCGGCAGGAGCGCGTCGAGCCGATGGAGGTGGCGCAGTTCTACACCCGGAGCTTTTACGAGGATATGGACAGGCTCGGTGTCCAGCGCCCGAACATCGCTCCGACCGCCACCGGCCACATTCCGGAGCAGATCGCGCTGGTCGAGCGGCTCGTCGAAACCGGCCATGCTTACGAGTCCAACGGCAATGTTTACTTCGACGTCAACTCTTTCGAGGGGTACGGCAAGCTGTCGGGCCGCACCGACCAGGAGGCGTTGCAGTCGGGCGGGCGCGTCGCCGAGCGCTCGGACAAGCGCAGCCCGTCGGACTTCGCGCTCTGGAAAAAGGCCGAGCCGGGCCACATCATGAAGTGGCAATCGCCGTGGGGCGAGGGCTACCCCGGCTGGCATCTGGAGTGTTCGGCGATGGCGATGAAGTACCTCGGCGACACCATCGACATCCACGGCGGCGGCATGGAGAACAAGTTCCCGCACCACGACTGCGAGATCGCCCAGTCCGAAGCAGCCACCGGCAAGCCCTTCGTGCGCTACTGGATGCACAACAACATGGTAACGGTCGATGGGGTCAAGATGGGTAAATCGCTCAAAAACTTCGTGAACCTCAAGGAGCTGTTCGGGACGTTTGATCCACTGGTGATCCGCTTCTTCATCCTGCAATCTCACTACCGCTCCCCGCTCGACTTCTCCGAAGCCGCCATCAAGGCCTCGCAGTCGGGATTCGAGAAATTGCAAGAGACGTACAAGCGGCTGCTGGAGTCGGCGGACGGCACGAATCAGCTCGATGTGGCGGTGTTCGAGGAAAAAATCACTGACGCGCTGAACGACGACTTCAACACTCCGGTCACCATAGCCGTGCTCTTCGAGTTCATCAAGGCGCTGAACGGCGCGCTCGACAAGGGCGGCCTTGACGCCACATCGAAAGCTGCTGCCCTAGCGCTTTTCGACACCTTCGCCGGAGAGGTGCTCGGCATCCTGCAAAGCCGCGACGAACTGTTGGCCGGCGAAAGCGCCCAGAACCTCGACGACGTGATGGCGGTGCTGCTCGAACTTCGCAAGGAGGCTCGGGCAAACAAAGATTTCGCCACCAGCGATAAAATCCGCGATCTGCTCCTCCAGTGCGGCATCGAGGTCAAAGACACCAAAGAGGGCGCTACCTGGTCGAAGAAAAAAGCTTGAACGAAAAAAGCCGGAGTACTCAACCTCCAGCTTTTTCATTTCTTCTCTTTTCCAAAACTCACATTGCCCACGATCTTACATTCAGCGAGGCTTCAACCCCGTGGGCACTCATTCCCTCTTACATTCATGTTGCCCCGGCTTTCAAGCCGGGAACAGAATCAGGAGCACCTCATCCCCCCTCTCCTACAAAAATCCTTGCAATCCCTCCTCTCGCCTCATCACCTCAACAGCTTTTACAACATCCCCCGACTGCCCTTTCCGGCAGATCAGCAGTGCGTCGGGCGTATCGACCACGATGAGGTTGTCCACGCCAATGGCAACCACCGCCTTTCCGTGAGGCTTGCGAACGAAGACCTGGTTCGAGTCGATCATGATCACCTCGCCGCCGTCCATGTCGCGCCCTTCGAGGCCAAGACCCACCTTGATGACCTCGTCCCAGCACCCCAGGTCTGTCCAGCCGAAATCGCCAGCCAGCATGAACACCTTCTCGGCCTTTTCCATGATGCCGTAGGCAATCGAGACCGGGTGAACCCAGCTGTAAACATCCTCGATCACCGACTCCTGCCGTTCGGTGCCGATGAAGGCGTGCACGTTCTGCATGTCTTCGTACAGGTCGGGCAGCGAGCGACGGTACTCCCGGCTGATGTCATCGACGTGCCAGATGAACACCCCGCTGTTCCACCAGAAGTCGTGGCTCTCCAGAAACTGCTCAGCAGTAGCGATGTCGGGCTTTTCAGCAAAGGTCTTGACCCGGAAAAGCGGAATGTCAGCCAGATCGTCAGCCTCATCTTCCATCATGACTGACGATTCGACCTGGATGTAGCCATATCGCGTCTCGGGACGGTCGGGCTGAACGCCGACGGTAATCAGCCCCTGCTTTTCGCGCGCCAGGCACACCCCCTTTTCGATGGTCTGCAAAAAGCGCTCCTCGTCGTGAACGAGGTGGTCGGCGGGAAGCACGACGGTCACAGCGTCGGGTTGGCGCTTTCGAACAAAGGTGTTGGCCAGCGCAATGCAGGTGGCGGTATCCCGGATGGTAGGCTCGATAATGATATTATCGGTATCGAAATCGGGAAGCGAGTCGAGCACCAGCCGCCAGTGGTGCTTGCCAGTGATAATGAGGATGTTCTCTTTGCGGACGACGCGCGAAATTCGCTCGACCGTCTGACGGATCATAGTGCCGCCATCGAAGAAGTGGAGAAACTGTTTGGGATTCTTTTTTCTGGACAGCGGCCAGAGCTTGGCCCCTATCCCCCCGGCCATGACCACGGCATAGACATGGCTGCAGAAATTCTTCGTCTTGACCATACTGTTTCAATCTCTACCTTCAGTCCCCGGCATCATGCTCCCCGCAGCCTGCAGACGCAGCAGACCGGGATACTCTTGAGACGATGCGAATGTATAACTCAACAATAATGTACAATAATTTTAACCATGTGCCCGCCAGCGTCATCTGGACGTCACCCGATCTTTGCCATTAATGGCAAAATCGCTTTCTTTTGTGACGAAGTTTTTTTCATCGCACCAGACCGAATCGTCATGCAGAACGACCTGCGCCTTTTGGAGAAGCTTTGCCAGAAGCACAACATCCCCGCTACCGATAATGCCCTGAATCTGCTGGTGCGCTACACCAGGCTTCTCGAAGAGTGGAACCGGAAGGTGAACCTCATCAGCCGCAAGGAGGATGCGCCGGTCATCGTGAAGCATGTGTTTCACTCGCTGCTCATCTGCGGGGTTCACGAGTTCAGCGCGGGCGAGAAGGTGCTCGACCTGGGCACAGGCGGCGGGCTACCCGGCATTCCGCTGGCCATTCTGTTTCCTGAAGCCTCGTTTTTGCTTGTGGATTCGACCGGCAAGAAGATCGCAGCCTGCAAGGCGATGGTCCGGGAACTCGGCCTCAAGAACGTGATGGCCCTGCATTCGCGGGTGGAGGAGCTGAGGGGGGTGATGTTCGATACGGTGCTCAGCCGGCAGGTAGCACCGCTCGAAGAGCTGTGCGGCTACTGCTCGAAGCTGCTGAAGCGCGAAGGTGTGCTGATCTGCCTGAAGGGGGGAGAACTCGACGAGGAGATCGCCAAAGCTGTGCAGGCGCGTGCCAAGCATTTCGGATTTCCGGCCAAGGTCAATCAGATGCCGATCGACCAGATCGATCCGCTCTTCTCCGAAAAGCAGATAGTCATCGCCCGCTGGTGATTCCGGAGAATCTTGCGAACGATGACTACCGTGATTTTAGCTGTATGGCGTAGCGGATCGAACCGTTACTCTGCCGATTCGTCGCCCTCTTTTTCAGCCTCGGCTTTTTTGGAGCCTTTGACACGCTTTGTACGATCCTGCTTCGCGGCTGTCGGTGCTGCTACCGGAGCCTCGGCGAAATCGACCAGCTCGATGACGGCCATCTTTGCCGCATCGCCAAATCGGGGAGCCAGCTTGATGATACGGGTGTAACCGCCGTTGCGGTCTCCAACGCGGCCCACGACCTCCTCAAACAGCTCCTGCACAGCCTCTTTGCTGCGAAGGGCGCTGAAGATTTCACGCTGCGCATGGTGTGTTCCCTTGCGCGCCTTGGTGATGATTTTCTCGACAACCTTGCGGGTCTCCTTGGCTTTCGCCTCGGTGGTCTCGATACGCTTGTGGATCAGCAACTGCGTCGAAAGGTTCGACAGGGTGGCTTTTCTATGAGCACTCGTTCTTCCGAGTTTCCTTGCTGGCTTTACTTTACGCATGTCTTTATTCCGCTCTCGTTGATTTCAATTGTACTATTGCCTGCCTCACCCTTTCATCTGGTAGCGGGTGATATCCATTCCGAACTTGAGTCCCTCCTTGTCAAGGGCCTCTTTCAGCTCCGTCAGCGACTTCTTACCGAAATTCTTGTAATTCAACAGCTCGTCTTCCCGTCTGGAAACCAGATCGGCAAGCGTGTCGATTTCGGCCAGCCTCAAACAGTTGTGCGAACGCACTGACAGGTCAAGATCCTCGATCTTGGTCTGGAGCTTTTTGCGCATGTTCTCGAACTCTTCGTCGAGCTGCTTGTACTCCTCTTCAGCATACTCCTCCTCGGTCGGCGAGAAGTTCGCAAAGAAGGTGACGTGATCGTTGATGATCCTGCCGGTAAGGCTGATGGCGTCGTCGGGAGAGATTGATCCGTCGGTTTCGACATCGAGAATCATCTTTTCGTAGTCGGTCTTCTGCCCGACACGGGTGTTCTCAACGGTCAGTTTGACGTTCTTGATCGGTGTATAAATCGAGTCGATGGCGATGAAGCCGATCGGCATTCCGTCGCCGCGATTCTCTTCGGCGGGCACATAACCACGACCGCGGCCGATATAAATATCGATCGTCACGGTAGCCTCAGAGTTGATCGTCGCGATATGCATATCCTTGTTGAGCACCTCGAATTCACCTTCCTGTGCAACGATGTCGCCAGCAAGGAACTCTTTGGGGCCAACAAGGGTGAGGGTCGTTTTGCAGCTGCGCTTGCAGTTCGACTTGAAGCGTACTTTTTTCAGATTGAGTACAATCTCGGGCACATCCTCGCAAACGCCGTCGATCGTTGAAAACTCGTGAAACACACCATCGATCTTGATCCCGGTGATTGCTGTTCCGGGAAGAGAGGCAAGCAGAACCCTTCTCATGGCATTGCCCAGCGTAACTCCGTATCCCCTCTCCAGCGGCTGGGCTATGAATCGCCCGAAGCTGCCGGTGTGGGTCGCTTCGTCCACATCGATCTTGGCAGGCATCTGCATCTGGTATATCATAGTCTTGCTTCCTTAGGTATTCAAAAAGATCACTTGGAGTACAACTCGACGACAAGCTGTTCGTTAAACGGCTCCTGCACGGCTTCGCGCTCCGGAACTGCAAGGAACACCGCCTTGCGGTTGGCCTTGTCGACCTGGATCCACTCGGGAATCCTCGAATCGGCAGCCTTGTTGAGCGAATCGGCTACGGCATCAAGGTTGCGGCTCTTCTGCCTGAATTCGATCTGATCGCCAGGAGAAACAAGGAAGGAAGGAATGTTGACCTTCTTGCCGTTAACCAGCATGTGACCGTGTGTAACAAGCTGACGAGCACCAGCGCGAGACGGAGAAAAGCCACAGCGATAGACCACGTTATCGAAACGACGTTCCAGTATCTGCACCAGGTTGGCACCGGTAACACCGCGCTGTGCAACAGCCTTCTTGTAGTAAATCCGGAACTGCTTTTCGAGAACACCGTAGAGATATTTCATCTTCTGCTTCTCTCTGAGCTGCAGCGCATATTCCGACACCTTGCCCCTGCGGGACTGGCCGTGCTCACCCGGAGCGTACGGACGGCGTTCGAGATATTTTTCAGCCTTGGGAGAAAGAGCTATTCCCAACCTGCGAGAAACCTTCGTAATTGACCCTCTGAATCGTGCCATAGCAATTGCTTCATTGAAAATTCTTAATTATAACCATCAGACCCGTCTGCGCTTGGGAGGCCGGCAACCGTTGTGCGGAAGCGGCGTAATATCGCGGATAGAGCGAACCTCGAGACCGACACCCTGAAGCGCCCTGATGGCGGCATCACGTCCGGAACCGGGGCCTTTGATCAGCACGTCAACGTGACGCATGCCGAGATCGTAGGCCTCCTTGGCTGCCGCCTCGGATGTCACCTGCGATGCGTAAGGGGTGTTCTTCTTGGAACCCCTGAAACCATTCTTGCCAGCGCTCGACCATGAAACCGTATTACCGAGCGTATCGGTGATGGTCACCATGACGTTATTGAACGAAGCCTTGATATGAACGGTACCTTCCGGGGTAACCTTGACTTTCTTTTTTTTCCTGCTCGCTGTTGCCATGAGTCTGTCGGTATTTTATCTCTCTTGTTGCTTGATTGCTCCAGTCGTTACTTCTTGCCGGCCTTCTTCTTGCCTGCAACCGTCTTGCGCTTGCCCTTTCTGGTCCTGGCATTGGTGCTCGTTCTCTGACCGCGAACCGGCAGCGAACGCCTGTGCCGCAGACCACGATAGCAGCCGATGTCCATGAGGCGTTTGATGGAAAGTTGCTGTTCGGCACGCGCCTCGCCCTCCACCGTGTATTCGTTGCCGATAATTTCCCTGATGGCGTGAGCCTCCTCGTCGCTCAACTCCGAAATTTTCTTGTCAGGAGCGATCCCGGCTTTGGCGAGAATGTTTTTGGCGGATGTGTTCCCGATGCCATACACATAGGTCAACGCGATGACCGCATGCTTGTTCAATGGCAAATTAACCCCAGCTAACCTCATATGTTTTTCTCAAATCTGTTGATTGTTCCTGAAGATCACCCCTGGCGCTGCTTGTGGCTTGGATTCACCTTGCAGATCACATATCGTTTTCCTTTGCGCTTGATAATCCTGCAGTGCTCGCAACGTTTTTTGATAGACGAATAAACTTTCATGGTAAACCCCACATGTATAATTGTCCGGTCTGTCCAAAATATGAAAAGGCATGTAATGTAATCATAACACACCAAATAATCAACCGGTTAAAGCTTAAATATTTGCTTTTTTATTTGTACCGGTAGGTAATTCTACCCTTGCTCAGGTCATAGGGTGAAATCTGCACCTTCACCTTGTCACCAGGCAGGATGCGGATGTAGTACATTCTGATCTTGCCCGAAACGTGCGCGAGCACTTCGAGCCCGTTCTCGAGCTTTACCCGGAACTGCGCATTCGGAAGCGCTTCCAGAATTTCGCCTTCTACCTCGATTGATTCTTCCTTGGCCACTGTCTCTCTCCGCTTGTCTTCTGTTCGTTATGAATAGTCTGCTCTCTTGCCGGTCCCGTTACCGGGTCAGGATTTCAGCCGGGCCGTCGCCAATGGCAATGGTATGCTCGAAATGGGCCGACGGTTTACCGTCTTCGGTCACGGCTACCCACGTACCCCGTTTGCTGACCGCCTTGCGGGAGCGCCCGAGAGCGATCATCGGCTCGATTGCCAGCGTCATACCCTTGCGCAGCTTCACGCCGGTATGAGGGCGTCCGTAGTTCGGCACGGCCGGATCTTCATGCAGTTCGCTGCCAATGCCGTGGCCGACCATGTTCTCGATCACGCTGTAGCCGAACGAGCGCGCGTGCTTCTCGACGGCGGACGAAATGTCGTGCAAACGGTTGCCCGCGACAGCCTGCTCGATACCCCGGTAGAGGCATTCGCGCGTTACATCGACAAGCTGCTGCACCTCAGAGTCGATCTGGCCGATCACAAAGGTTCGGGCCGAATCGCCGTGGTAGCCGCTTTTGTAGGCACCGCAATCGACCGACACGATCTCGCCTTCACGAATGACCCGCTTCTGGCTCGGCACGCCGTGCACCACCTCTTCGTTGATCGAAACGCACAGAGTTGCCGGGTAGGGTGTCACGTTGGGTTCACCTTTCGGCGCGTAATTCAGAAAGCTCGGCACCGCCTGGTGATCGCGAATGAACTGCTCGGCAAGCTCGTCGAGCCGCTTGGTGGTCATGCCGGGAGCGATCTCCTGTTCGAGCATGTCGAGTACGCGACCGACAATATCGCCAGCCTCGCGCATCAGCTTGATTTCACGCTCGCTCTTGATGGTGATCATCGACGCCCCCGGGCCTTGGCGGTTTTCATGAAACCGTCATAATGGCGCATCATCAGATGGCTCTCGACCTGCTGAAGCGTGTCGAGTCCGACGCTGACGATAATGAGCAGGCTGGTGCCGCCGAAGAACTGCGCGAAGCCCGGAGTCACGTTTCCGAACTTGGTCAGGAAGGTGGGCAGCACGGCGATCACAGCCAGGGCGATTGCGCCCGGTAGGGTGATCCTTGTCAGGATGTTGTCGATAAACTCCTCGGTGCTCTTACCGGGACGCACGCCCGGTATGAAACCGCCCTGACGGCGCATGGTGTCGGCAACCTCTTTCGGATTGAACGCGATGGCCGTATAGAAATAGGTGAAAAAGACAATCATGAGGCCGAAGATCAGGGCGTACCACCAGGAATCGTAGGCGAACGCCGAAGCGATCTGCTGCATCACCTCGCTCTCGGGGAAGAACGACAGGAAGGTGCTCGGCAGGAACATGATCGACTGAGCGAAGATGATCGGCATGACGCCGGCGGTGTTGACCTTCATCGGGATATACTGTGTCCCGCCGCCATAGACCTTGCGGCCCACCACACGCTTGGCGTGCTGTACAGGAATACGCCTGGTCGCCACGGTCAGGAGCACCACAATCGCCACGATCACCGCCATGAGTCCCATGATGACCAGCTCGACAATCCAGTTCTTGCTGCCGAACGACACAGACTGAATCTCGGCTACGAGCGATTGCGGAAAGCGAGCGAGAATACCGATCATGATGATGAGCGATATACCGTTACCGATGCCGCGCTCCGTAATCAGTTCGCCGAGCCACATGATAAACACCGTGCTGGCGGTCAGAAGAATGATGGCCGTGATGGTGAAAAAGATGCCCGGATCGGGCACGACGACCTTGCCGAACGACGAAGGACTGGCCAGGTTCACGCTGACACCCCAAGCCTGGAGAAACGCCAGGAGAACTGTGCCGTAACGGGTGTACTGATTGATTTTCTGCCGCCCCTCTTCACCCTCTTGCTGCAACTTCTGAACATACGGCGTCACCGCGCCCAGAAGCTGGATGATAATCGAAGCCGAAATGTACGGCATGATACCGAGCGAAAAGATCGAGGCGCGTGCAAACGCGCCTCCGACAAACAGGTCGAACAGACCGAAAAGATCGTTGGCGTGAGATGTTGTCGAACTTGCAATCGCCGAAGCATCAACGCCGGGGATGGTGATGTGCGATCCCAGCCTGTACACAAACAGTAGCAGGAGGGTATAGAGTATCCGCTGCCGTAACTCAGGGATTTTATTGATATTCCGAATGCTCTCAGTAAGCTTCATGGCAGCTCATTGCGTGGTTCACGACTTGTCCGATTTGTTCTTCTTTTTTTCGGCAACGGTCACTTTTGGAGTCAAAAGAGCCTCTTCAAACGGCAGGCCGTTGACTTTGGCCGCCTCTTCGAGTGTGCGGTAGGCCGTGACGGTCTTGCCGCCAGCCTTTTCTATCTTCGCAACCGCGCTCTTGCTGAAGAAATGAGCCGTAATGGTTACCGCAGACTCGAGTTCACCATTGCCGAGAACCTTGAAATAGTCCTGGTTGCTGGCGTTACACAGGTGCTTGAGATCGAGCACGCTGATCTCCTGACCAACAACTCCCTTCTCGATCCACATCTGAATCTGGGAGACATTAACGCACGCCACCGACTTCCTGTTAGGAGCCGTGAAACCGAATTTCGGAAGCCTTCTGTATATCGGCATCTGACCGCCCTCAAAGACCGGACGGGTATAACCGCTCCTCGACTGCTGCCCCTTGTTACCCTTGCCGGCGGTTGTGCCGTTGCCCGAACCAGGACCGCGACCGATTCTTTTCTTTGCCTTGACCGCACCTTTGGCTGGGCGGAGTGAACTTAAATCCATGATCTGAATTCCCAACTTTCTTTAGTGATTCTGTTAAAGCTCTTCAACCTTGACAAGGTGCTGAACGACGCGGATCTGCCCTCTGGAACAGGGGTTGTCCTTGATCTCAACCTTGTGGTTCGGCCTTCCCAGACCAAGAGCCTTGATCGTTGCTTTCTGCTTTTTGGTGCCGCCGATTACGCTTCGCACCTGGGTAACCTGTAACATTTTCTCGCTCATACTCGCCACTCCTTTTTAGCTTTCATATACCTCTTGCAGGGTCTTCGAACGGCGCTCGGCAACGTCATTGGCGTCCGAGATGCTCTGAAGACCGCTGATGGCTGCCTTGACCACGTTGTGCGGGTTTGAGGAACCGAGAGACTTGGTCAGGATGTCATGGATACCGGCCATTTCAAGCACAGCCCTGACAGCGCCACCAGCGATAAGTCCCGTACCGGGAGTCGCAGGCTTCATCAGCACTTTTGCCGATCCGTATTTGGCAACGATCGGGTGAGGAATGGTGCCCTTGACGATCGGCACCTTGATGACGTTCTTTTTGCCATCTTCTACGCCTTTGGCGATAGCGTCCTGAACTTCATTGGCTTTTCCGAGCCCGTATCCAACATGGCCTTCCTTGTCACCGACAACGACAATAGCGTTGAAACCGAAGCGCTTGCCGCCCTTGACCACCTTCGCGGTTCTGTTGATGTGCACCAGCTTCTCTTTCAGATTCAACTCACCGGGCTTGATATTCCTGGCAGATTTTTTCGACATGTACGTTCTCTTTGAAAAGTTTTAAAAGATCAGGCCAGCTTCACGTGCGCCGTCGGCCAGAGCCTTGATGCGACCGTGGTAGCGGAATCCGTTCCTGTCGAACACGACATTGGAAATACCCTGGGCAATCGCCTTTTCGGCAAGCTGCTTGCCGACCGCGGCACTCTTCTCGGATTTGGAACCATTCAGTCCTGCATTGTCTTTAGACATGGTCGATACCGCCATGAGTGTCTTGCCGCTCTCATCGTCGATCAATTGCGCATAGATCTGCGAAAGACTTCTGTACACGCACAGTCTTGGCCTTGTCGCGTTACCATGCAAAGTCGATCTGCTTCTTGCCTTGATTTTCTGCCTGCGGGCAGCTTTATCGATTTGGCTCATTATCTCTAACCGTATAATAAATGTTTGTTACCTGACTTTTTCCGATCCTCGGCGCAGCTGGCTTACTTGCCGGCAGCCTTGCCTTCCTTGCGGCGAATAACCTCACCTTCGTACTTGATACCTTTGCCGCGATACGGTTCCGGCTTCCTGAAGGAGCGGATCTTCGCAGCGATCTGGCCAACCAGAGCCTTGTCGATACCGCTGACAAGAATAACGGTCGGTTCGGGCACCTCGATTTTGATTTCAGAAGGAGCCTTGAAGTAGATCATGTGCGAGAAACCAACGGTCAGTGCAAGCATATCGCCCTTGAGTTCAGCGCGATAACCGACACCTGACATTTCAAGCTTACGGGTAAACCCTTTGGTCACACCTTCAAGCATATTGCTGACCAGCATACGGTACAAGCCGTGCATGGCTCGCGAGCGTTTGCTGTCATCAATTCTCTGCACGGTCACGGCGCCATCTTCAACCGTAACGGTAACCTCATCGACCAGAGCCTGCGAAAGCGAACCCTTCGGACCGGTTACATTGATCATCTTGTCCTTGACCTCGACCTTAGCCTGATCAGCAAGCTGGATCGGCATTTTTCCTATTCTTGACATGGTAAACTGATGCTCTTTGGCTTAGAAAATTAATAAATACGGAACAGCACCTCGCCACCGACGCTCTGCTCGCGTGCCTCCTTGTCGGTCAGGATACCCTTTGAGGTCGAAAGGATGAACAGACCGAGACCGCCAAGGTATCGTTTGATATCCTTGCCCTGATAGACTCTACGGCCAGGCGTGCTGACTCTCGAAATCTCTTTGATGGCATGCCGTCCGTCAGCCGTGTATTTCAGCTCGACGCGGATGAAGGGGAACTTGTCGGCTTCGGTTTTGATAACCGTGTAGTTCTGGATGTATCCCTTTTCAACCAGCAGCTTCGAGAGGTTCTCGCGGAGGCGGGTATAAGGAATATCGGTCGTCTTGTTTTTTGCACTCCCGGCATTTCTGATGCGGGTGATGAAATCGGCTATGGAATCCGTTACGGGCATGGCTCTAACAATTGGTTACTTTCGTAAATGATCAGATATCTATCTATCGATCCCGGTGGCGTGCTTACCAGCTTGCCTTTCTGACGCCGGGAAGCTTGCCTTCGAGAGCCAGCTTGCGGAACATGTTCCTGCACAGGCCGAACTTCTCGTAGTTACCGCGACCGCGACCGGTCAGGATGCAACGGTTGCGCACCCTCGTGGCGGAACTGTCTCGCGGAAGCTTGCGAAGGGCTTCGTAGTCACCGGCTTTTTTCAGCTCTTCACGTTTTGCCGCGTACTTCTCGACAAGCTCTTTCCTTCTTTCGTTACGTGCAATGATGCTTTTCCTTGCCATCTTGGTTCGTGCTTTATGTGATTAGTTCTTCTTTTTGAAGGGCATGCCGAGCAGGCTGAGAAGCTCGTAGGCCTCCTCATCCGTCTTTGCCGACGTGACGAAACTGATATCCATGCCGTTGATTCTCGGCACCTTGTCGATGTCGATTTCCGGGAAGATGATCTGCTCGCGGATACCTGCGTTGTAGTTACCACGACCGTCGAAGCTCGTGTTGCTCAGTCCGCGGAAGTCGCGGATACGAGGCACGGCAACGCTCACGAAACGATCGAGGAATTCGTACATCATTTTGCGACGAAGGGTAACGCGGCAACCGATTGCCTGACCTTCGCGAAGTTTGAAGTTCGAGATAGCCTTCTTGGCCTTGCGGACCTGAGGCTTCTGGCCAGCGATCTGGCCGAGCTCCTGCATGGCAGTTTCGAGCAGCTTGGGCTCTTGGGCGGCTTCGCCCACACCGATGTTCACCGCGATCTTTTCGAGGCGGGGAACCATCATGATGTTTTCGTATTTGAACCGTTCCATCATTTTGGGAACGACGGTCTCCTTGTAGTGGACCTCAAGGCGTGCAGGCATAGCGACTTCCTGCTCTACACTCTCTTTTTTAGACATCTTCTCTTGTACTTTTACACAGGATGGTCTTGGTCATCCTGCCTTTTAATGAAATCTCTGTCAGCTCTTCTTAACATTCGACACATGAATCGGAAACTCACGCTCGATGATCGAGCCCTGCGGAGCAGTCTGGGTCGGACGCATGTGACGCTTGCGAATATTGACGCCTTCAACGATCACGCGACCTTTCTGCGGAAAGACTTTCAGAACCTTTCCTGACTTGCCCTTGTCGTTTCCGGCGATGACAACAACATCATCATTCTTCTTGACGTGGAGCTTGATCTTTTTAATACCTGTTTTCATGGTTGACCTGTATGATATTTTTCATGAACCTGAGCGGGAGACGGGACTCGAACCCGCGACCAACAGCTTGGAAGGCTGTGACTCTACCAGCTGAGTTACTCCCGCTGATCGCTCCCTCAGAGAACCTCGGGAGCCAGCGATACGATCTTCATATATTTCTTGTCGCGAAGTTCGCGAGCGACAGGCCCAAAGATACGAGTACCACGCGGCTCGCCCTGAGCATTGAGCAGCACAACAGCATTCTCATCAAACCTGATGTAAGAACCGTCCTTACGACGCTGCTCCTTGGCACAACGAACAACAACAGCCTTGCAGACCTCTTTTTTCTTGACGACCCCGTTTGGAACCGCTGCCTTGACCGTTACCATGATCTGATCTCCGAGAGCTGCATAACGCCTTCCGGTACCACCGAATACATGAATGCAACGTACCTTTTTAGCTCCGCTATTATCGGCAACAACCAGATTTGTCTCTTTCTGGATCATCCTGCATTAACCCCAATTAATTGATAATAAATCGGTTACTTGGCTTTTTCGACAATTTCGACGAGCCTGCAACTCTTGTTTTTGCTGAGCGGCCTGCACTCCATCACACGAACCACATCACCTACACCTGCTTCATTTTTCTCATCATGAGCCATGAGGCGGGTCGTCTTCTTAAAGTACTTCTTGTACACCGGATGCTGAACCCGGCGTTCTACCGCAACGAGGATTCCCTTATCCATACTGCTGCTTACAACCTTGCCCAACCAGCTCTTTTTACGGCCTCTCGTTTCAGCTCCACTTGACATTGCTGCGTTGTCCATTTTTTTTTATTTCCTGTTGAAACCGGTTATTGATAACTCTGCCGGACACTGTTGTCAGGCGTCGCTGCTCTCTTGCAGCTCCATCTGCCTGATTCTGGTTTTCATTCGTGCGATATCACGCTTCGAATTGCGGAAAACCATCGGATTCTGCGGCGGTTCAATAGCCTTGTGAAAGTTGATATCGGCCAGCCTGTTTTCAAGCTCATCGATCTTCTCGAGAAGCTCTTTTCTGCTCATTGCCGCTATTTCATAGTTTTTCATAATTCGCACTCTTGGCGGTTAGATTGCACGTTATCCTTCGTAATCGGGCCTGACGATAAACCTGGTCTTGATCGGCAGCTTTTTGGCAGCAAGCCTGAACGCCTCCTGGGCAATGTCACGTGGCACACCGGCAGCCTCGAACATGATGCGGCCTGGCTTGACGACGGCAACCCAGAATTCTGGATTACCTTTACCGGAACCCATACGGGTCTCAGCGGCTTTCTTGGTGACCGGTTTGTCAGGGAAAATCCTGATCCAGATCTTACCGTCCCTCTTCATATAGCGGTTCATGGCGACACGGGCAGCCTCGATCTGACGGCTGGTGATCCATGCCGGCTCCAAAGCTTTCAGACCGAAGGAGCCAAACGTAACGGCTGTACCGCGCTGGGCATTGCCCTTCATGCGGCCACGCTGTGTCTTTCTGTATTGAACCCTCTTTGGCATTAACATACCGGCAACTCCATTCTATTTCGAATTATATGGTACTATAGTCTCGTCAGGCCTTCTTTGCCGGACGACGGCGGCGCTTCGAGCTACGGCCATCACCACGGCCTCTTCCACGTGAATCGTTGCGGCGCTCCTGCATTTTCTTCATCTCTTCCTCTTCGATGGCGTCGAGTCTCTGGACGAGAACTTCACCTTTGTACACCCAAACCTTGATACCAATCGCACCAGCAATGGTGTGAGCGGTCACGCTTGCGTAATCGACATTGGCGCGAAGGGTGTGAAGCGGAATCTTACCCTCTTTGTATTGCTCGGACCTGGCGATTTCAACGCCGCCAAGACGGCCTGCGCAGCGAATCCTGATACCTTCAGCACCAGCCCTCATCGCTTGCTGGATCGCCTGCTTCATGGCCCTTCTGAACGAAACGCGATTTTCAAGCTGGTAAGCGATATTCTCACCGATGAGCTGCGCTTCAATTTCGGGCTTGATAACCTCGATCACATCGATCTTCACCTCTTTGCCGGTGATGCGGGTCAACTCCTGAGAAAGAGCGTTGATCTCTTCACCCTTACGGCCAACCACGGCACCCGGACGTGCAGCGTAGATGTTGATCTTGATATGCTTGGTCGTACGCTCGATAACAACTTTGGAAACACCGGCCTTCTCTTTTTTGAGCCTGGCCGAAATGTAGTTACGGATAACCTGATCCTGCTTGATCTTTTCGGCGATAACCGGTCCGTCGTCATACCAGCGGGAGGTCCAGTCTTTGATGATTCCCAGTCTGAATCCGGTTGGATTTACTTTCTGACCCAATGCTATCTCCTTGTTTAGTTGGTTACCGGTGTCTTGACCTTGTCAACGATGATCGTCAGGTGGTTCGAACGCTTGCGAATCCTGTATGCACGACCCATCGGCGCAGGCAGAAGCCTTTTGAGCGAAGGGCCTTCATCGACGAAAACCGCCTTCACAAACAGCTCATTATCGCTGACTCTTTCATCAGGATTGAGCTGCGAGTAGTTGGCCACAGCCGATTTAAGCGTAACCATCACGTTACGGGAGGCACTCTTGGTGGAGTTGAGCAGGATGGCTTTCGCCTGATCGACCTGCTTGCCACGAACAAGGCCGGCTACGAGCCGCATTTTGCGGGGCGACGTCGGTGTATGCCGTAAAATTGCTTTAGCTTGCATGATATCTCTTTACCTTTCCGCTTGATTCAGTTTATTTTTTCCTGGGTGCCGAACCGCCCTTTTCTGCCTTGCCGCCCGCATGGCCGCGGTACAACCGGGTCGGAGCGAATTCGCCAAGCTTGTGGCCGACCATGTTTTCGGTAACATACACCGGCACATGAGTTTTGCCGTTATGAACCGCTACGGTATGGCCGACGAAATCCGGAGAGATCATCGAGCTTCTCGACCAGGTCTTCACCACTTTTCTCTCACCTTTGCTATTCATATCAAGGATCCGCTTCTCCAGCTTGAATTCTATGAACGGGCCCTTCTTCAGTGATCTTGGCATAATTCTCTCAACTTGTTGTTTGTTACCGCTATGTTACTTGGCTTTCCTGCCGCGAACGATCAGCTTCGTCGAGGCTTTCTTCTTATTTCTGGTCTTCTGACCCTTGGCAAGCTGACCCCATGGTGACTTCGGATGCTTACGGCCACCGCCTGATTTGGATTTACCTTCACCACCACCCATCGGATGATCGACCGGGTTCATCGCCATACCGCGAGTCTGAGGACGAATGCCCAGCCAGCGGCTGCGGCCTGCTTTACCCAAGCTCACATTCTCATGCTCTGAGTTACCGATAACACCGATGGTAGCACGGCACTCGACGCGAACCTTCCTGATTTCACCTGATGGCAGCTTGAGCGTTGCATGAACGCCTTCACGAGCAGCAAGCACAGCATAAGAACCGGCTGACCTTGCCATCTGTCCGCCCTTACCAGCCTTCATTTCGATGTTGTGCACATCGGTACCAAGCGGGATGTTTTTCAGGGGCATGGTGTTGCCGACCCTGATATCCACCTTTTCGCCGCTCTCGATGCGATCACCGACCTTCAAACCTTTTGGGGCGAGAATATAACGTTTTTCTCCATCAACATAATGAAGAAGTGCAATTCTTGCTGAACGGTTCGGGTCATACTCGATTGCCGCAACTTTTGCAGGAACATTATCCTTGTTACGCTTGAAATCGATGAGCCTGTAGAAGCGCTTGTGACCACCGCCAGTATGGCGAGAGGTTATCCGTCCATTGGTGTTACGGCCACCGCTTTTTTTGAGCGGTACGAGAAGACTTTTTTCGGGCTCACTTTTGGTGATCTCCTCGAAGCTTGAATATGAAGCGAACCTTGTGCCCGGAGTGTTCGGAGCTAATTTCCTGACTGCCATCGTACTGTTTTATCTATCCGGTTGTTAATCCTGTTTATCGCTCTTTTCGGCTGGTTGGGCATAGTAGTCTATTGCCTGTCCCTCGCCAAGCGTCACAATCGCTTTCTTCCAGTCGTTCTTCTTGCCGGCGATAAGTCCTTTCCTGGTGTACTGCCGCTTGGTTTTGCCGAGGCAGTTCATGGTACGGATGGAAACGACATCAACGTTGAACTTCTCCTCAACAGCTTTCTTGATATCGCTCTTGTCGGCATCCCTCTTTACCTGGAACACATACTCGCCTTTCTGCTCGGTAAGTCCGGTGCTTTTTTCAGTCAGACACGGCCGCAACAACGGGTTTTTCATTGCAATCTTCTCCTTTTTACTGGCAAACGGTGATTACCCTAATGTTTCTTCTATTTTCTGCAGGGCGGCCTTCTGGAAAAGCACGGCCTGGCTGTTGAGAATATCATAGGTCGAAGCCTGATCGGCGACCTGGATGTTCAGCTTTTCGATATTCCTGCCGGAGGTACTGACCACGGTATCGTAGTGCGGCATCATGAGCAGGGTTTTCTTCTCGGCAAGACCGAGGTTTTTGAGCATGTCGGCAACCGGACGGGTCTTGATCGACTCCTGGCTGAAATCTTCAACCACGACAATCTGACCCGCTGCTGCCTTCGAGCTCAGTGCGGAGCGGCGGGCGAGCTGCTTTACTTTACGGTTGACTTTCTGCTCGTAAGAGCGGGGCTGGGGGCCAAAAATAGTGCCACCACCAACCATAATCGGCGAGCGGGATGATCCTTGGCGTGCATTGCCGGTGCCCTTCTGGCGAAACGGCTTTTTGCCGCCACCGCGAACTTCAGCGCGGGTCTTGGTTTTATGGGTTCCCTGTCTACGGTTGGCAAAAATCGCCTTCACATCGAGGTACATAGCATGTTCGGAAACCTCAACGGCGAAAATATCATCGTTCAGCGTAACCACTTCACCGGTCTCTGCGCCTTCTCTATTGAGTACTTTTAATTCCATTGTTCTCTGCACTCACCGTTTACTTGGTTGTTGAAACAATCTTTACATAGGAGTTTTTCGGTCCCGGAACAGCGCCTTTGACGACGATGAGATTCGACTCGGGCATAACTTTGACGATCTCGAGATTCTTGACCGTTTTATTCGTTCCACCCATTCTTCCCGCCATCTTGGTGCCCTTGAAAACCTTTGAGGGATCAGATGCGCCGCCAACAGAACCCGGAGCCCGGAGCCTGTCGGACTGGCCGTGAGTTCTAAAGCCACCGCCGAAGTTGTGACGCTTGACTACACCGGCAAATCCCTTGCCCTTGGTGACGCCGAGAACATCGACCATCTCGCCTTCGCTGAACACGTCGGCCGCAACAGTTGCACCCGCCTCAAGTTCACCGGCGATCAGGTTTTTGCTCACTTCCGACAGCATATAGCCGGGAGCTTTACCTGCTTTTTTATAGTGACCGGCAAGAGGCTTGGTGACCTTTTTTTCGTCACGCTCGCCAAAGCCGAGCTGATAGGCATCGTAGCCATCTTTTTCCGCGCTCTTGACCTGAGCCACAAAACACGGCCCGGCCTGAATCACCGTGCAGGGAAGAGCTTCGCGTTTATCATTGTATAAACGGGTCATGCCAACTTTTTTCCCGAGAATCGCACCCATATCCGATTACCTTTACTATTTTCTTTAAAACACTTTAAGACTTGATTTCCACATCAACGCCACTGGGAAGCTCTAGCTTCATGAGCATATCAATCGTTCTGGCCGTCGGGTTGATGATCTCGATCAACCTCTTGTGCGATGAGAATGCAAACTGCTCACGGGATTTCTTGTCCACATGAGGGGAACGGTTGACCGTATATACATGAGTTTTCGTGGGAAGCGGAATGGGGCCAAAAATAATGGCATCCGTCTGCTTGACCACATCGATAATCTTCAAAGCCCACTTATCAACGAGGCTATGGTCGTACGACTTGAGCTTAATCCTGATCTTTTGCTGAACAGCCACTGGTCTATCCCTGTTTCGATGGTTTCAATAAAAAAGGGGCGAGAACCGAGCCTCGCCCCGGGATAACAATCAGTCGATTACTCGACGATCTTGGTTACCGAACCGGCACCGACCGTGCGGCCGCCCTCGCGGATAGCGAACCTGAGGCCCTCTTCCATAGCGATGGGAGCGATCAGCTCGACATCAACGGCGAGGTTGTCACCAGGCATAACCATTTCGACGCCTTCAGGCAGAGTTACCGAACCGGTAACGTCAGTGGTTCTGAAATAGAACTGCGGACGATAGCCGTTGAAGAACGGAGTGTGACGGCCACCCTCTTCCTTTTTCAGGATGTACACCTCAGCCTTGAACTTGGTGTGCGGGGTGATGCTGCCCGGCTTGGAAATAACCATACCGCGCTCAAGAGCCTCTTTGTCAACACCGCGGAGGAGCAAGCCGGCGTTGTCACCTGCCTGACCTTCGTCGAGAGTCTTCTGGAACATCTCGATACCGGTAACAACCGATTTGGTGGTCGGCTTGATACCAACGATTTCGACTTCGTCGCCAACCTTGATGACGCCCCTCTCGATACGGCCAGTACCGACGGTACCACGACCGGAGATGGAGAACACATCTTCGACCGGCATCAGGAACGGCTTGTCAACGTCACGAACCGGCTCTGGGATGTACTCGTCAACAGCGTCCATAAGCTCCATAATAGCCTTTTCAGCATCAGCATCGCCGTTCAGAGCGTTCAGAGCCGAACCCTTGATGATCGGGACCTCGTCGCCTGGGAAGCCGTACTCGTCGAGAAGCTCGCGGAGCTCCATTTCGACCAGCTCGAGAAGCTCTGGGTCGGCGATATCAACCTTGTTCAGAAAAACGACCAGCGCAGGCACGTTCACCTGACGGGCGAGCAGGATGTGCTCACGAGTTTGAGGCATCGGGCCATCGGTACCGGCGACCACGAGAATAGCGCCATCCATCTGGGCAGCACCGGTAATCATGTTTTTGATATAGTCAGCGTGACCAGGGCAGTCAATATGCGCATAGTGACGCTTGTCGGTCTGGTACTCGACGTGTGCGGTGGAAATGGTGATACCACGCTCCCTCTCTTCCGGAGCCTTATCGATCTCACCAAACTCACGAGCAGCTGCCTTACCAGCCTTTGCGAGCACCGAAGTAATTGCTGCGGTGAGGGTGGTTTTACCGTGGTCAACGTGACCGATAGTACCAATATTTACGTGAGGTTTATCCCTCTTGTATGACTCTTTAGCCATAACTTTTCTCCCTGTCGGTTATCTTGTTTAGTGATGCGTGATGAAAATCTATTATTCGGAATCTTTACCTACCCTTTTCTCCTGCAATGTCTCAGCAACATTACGCGGCACCTCACGGTAGCTCTCGAACTCCATCGAGTAGTTAGCGCGCCCCTGAGTCATGGAACGAAGCGTCGTTGAATAGCCAAACATTTCAGAGAGCGGCACCTTGGCCTTGACGAATTGCGCACCTGCACGCTCGCCCATACCTTCGATGTGACCACGGCGGCCGGACAGGTCGCCCATCACATCACCGAGATACTCTTCCGGCGTAATAACCTCGACCTTCATAATCGGCTCGAGCAATACGGGATTGGCTTTTTTAGCCGCACCCTTGAAACCAATCGAACCGGCAATTTTGAAGGCCATTTCCGAGGAGTCAACCTCGTGATACTTACCATCGACCAGCGTAACCTTGACATCCTGCATCGGAAAGCCGGCAACAACACCATCTTTCATCGCCTGCTGGATACCAGCATTAACTGACGGAACATACTCTTTCGGAATTGCGCCGCCCTTGATCTGATCGACGAACTCATAGCCTTTGCCCTCTTCGAGCGGCTCGAGCTGGAGAACAACCAGACCGAACTGACCTTTACCACCAGACTGACGAACGAATTTGCCTTCATGCTCGACAGAGCCACGAATAGTTTCGCGATAGGCAACCTGCGGCTGACCGACGCTGGCCTCAACCTTGAATTCGCGTTTCAGGCGATCAACCAGAACTTCCAGGTGAAGCTCACCCATTCCAGCGATCAGCGTCTGACCGGTCTCTTCATCGGTTTTCACCCTGAAGGTCGGGTCCTCTTCGGCAAGCTTGGCAAGCGACATGCCCAACTTGTCGTTGTCGGCCTTGGTTTTCGGCTCGACAGCAATCTCGATCACAGGCTCGGGGAAAACCATCTTTTCGAGCACGATCGGCTTGCTCTCGTCGCAGAGGGTATCACCAGTCCTGACCTCTTTGAGGCCGACTGCGGCGGCGATATCACCAGCGTACACAGCATCGCGCTCTTCACGCTTGTTGGAGTGCATCTGCAACAGACGACCAATACGCTCTTTCTTGCCGGTAATCGAGTTCAGCACGTAACTGCCAGCCTTGAGCACACCAGAGTAAACACGGAAAAAGGTCAGCTTTCCAACAAACGGGTCGGTAGCGATCTTGAAGGCCAGAGCAGCAAACGGCTCTTCATCCTTCGGCTCACGGACAATCTCTTCTTCGGTTCTGGGATCGTGTCCATCGACATCGCCATCATCGACCGGCGAAGCCAGGTAATCGATCACGGCATCGAGCATAAACTGCACACCCTTGTTCTTGAAGGACGAACCACAAAGAACCGGAATGATCGAAACGCTAAGCGTAGCTTGGCGAAGCACCGAACGAATTTCATCTTCGGTAATATCATCGCCATTCAGATATTTCTCAAGAAGGGTTTCGTCAAGCTCGGAAACAGCCTCGAGCATGTTGATCCGCCAGGTACGAGCCTCATTTTCGAGGTCGTGCGGAATCTCCACCTCTTCGTAGGTGCTGCCATCCTCTTTATCGAAGATAATTCCCTTCATGCGAATCAGATCGACGAAACCGGCAAACATCTCACCCTCGCCGATCGGGATCTGAATCGGAACAGGATTGGCACCGAGACGCTCCCTGATAGCCTTCACAGCATCAAAGAAGTCGGCACCGGTACGATCCATCTTGTTAACGTAGGCGATCCTCGGAACGCCATACTTGTTGGCCTGACGCCAGACCGTCTCGGACTGAGGCTCAACACCACCA
>DRSQ01000236.1 GCA_011372505.1 Chlorobaculum parvum
CTTTCCTGATGAGTTCACCGTCGATAGCAGCGCTCATGAGCACCTTCGCTTTGTTGCAATTCATGAAAGTTTACTGATTTGATGGTGGTTACACTCGTTCACTCGCCGGATTCGGTGTTGTAACCGTGCTTTTTTGCATAATCTTCGAGTTTAGCGCGTAACAGCTTTCTACCTCTGTACAAACGGGATCGTACGGTTCCAATCGGGCTCTCAACCATATTGGCGATCTCCTCATAGGTGAATCCTTCAATATCGCACAACTGTATGACCTCCCTGAATTCTTCCGGCAGCGACTGCAACGCCTGATAAACCTCTTCATGCAGCAGGGAGTGGAAAAAATCCGAGTCGGTCTCTGTCGTGTCGCGCTGTACGTCCTTGATCGTGTGGTAAAAATCCTTGATCAGGTCGTAATTGACTTTGCCGGGTTCCCTGGCGTTTTTACGAAATTTATTGATGTAGTTGTTTTTCAGGATTTTGAACAACCACGCTTTGCAGTTGGTTCCCCGCTCGAATGAATCGAAAAATTTATAGGCTTTCAGGTAGGTTTCCTGCACCAGATCCTGTGCGTCACCGGGGTTCATCGTCAGGTGTAGCGCGTAGTTGTAGAGTGAGTTAATGTGAACTACAGCTTCTTCCTGAAACTCTTTCTGCTTGAGCTGCTCTTCCGGGGCAAGTATCTGTTTTTTCTCTTTCATATCTTTCAGCGCTGGCGGATGAATCGATCAGGGTTATCTGAGCAAACCAAGGGTACTTTTGTTGAGCACAACTAATATAAAAATATATCTTTAGAGAATTTAGCAACAAGCGCCAAAAGTTGCCAGAGGGGGAGTCCTGTTGCTTTTGCGCAATAAAACAGAAGAGTATGTCGGAAACGGTAGATGTGATTGTTGTCGGAGCGGGAATTGGCGGTCTGACGGCGGCTGCGCTGCTTCAGGAGCGGGGAGTCAGGTCCGTTGTGTTCGAGAAGAACGCTTTTCCTGGCGGGAGCTGCTCGGCGTTCCGCAAGGGGGGGTACACCTTCGACGCGGGGGCGTCGGTTTTTTACGGGTTCAACGAGGATGATTCGAATGGGACGCTGAACCTGCACGCGCGCATTTTCCGCAAGCTGGGGGTATCGCTGCAATCGGTGCCCGATCCGGTGCAGATCCACTACCATTTGCCGGGAGGGGTCGAGGTGCCGGCGTGGTATGATCGTAGCCGTTTTCTCGATGTGCTGATCCGCCGTTTTCCGCATGAGAAGGAGGGGATCGTCAAATTTTACGATGCCCTCGAATCGGTCTATGATATCCTCAGCTCGCTGCCGGCGGGATCACTCGAAGATGTGATGCACCTTGCGGTGGTCGGAGCGAAGCATCCGCTGAAGGCTATGGAACTAGGCGTCAAGACGCTCTACTCGATGGGGGGGATGGCGCGCCGCTACATAAGCGATCCCGAACTGCTGCGCTTCATCGATCTCGAATCATACTCCTGGGCGGTGCAGGATGCCTCCTCGACGCCTCTGGTCAATGCGGGTATCTGCCTGGCCGACAGGCACCGCGGCGGCATCAACTACCCCATCGGCGGGTCAGGGGCGATTCCCGACGCGCTGGTTCGGGGCTTCGAGAAATACGGAGGCAAGGTGCAGTATCGCACGGAAGTCAGCAGCGTGATTATCGAGAACGGCGAGGCGGTCGGCGTGCGGCTGGCGGACGGCAGCGAGGTGCGCGCGCGCGCGGTCATCAGCAACGCTACGGTGTGGGACACCTTCAGCAAGCTTGTGGACGATCCGCGATTGAGGATTCCGGACGATCGCTTCCTCAAGGCTCCGAGCTGGTTCCAGATTTGGCTCGGCGTCGATGGTTCCATTGTTCCGAATGACTTCCACATGCACCACATCATCGTGGCCGACTGGGCGAAGTACGACCAGCTTGGCGGCACGATCTACTTCTCGGCACCGTCGGTGCTCGATCCGTCGCTCGCTCCCGAGGGCAAGCATACGCTGCACCTGTTCGTGACCGCCGAAACCACGCAGTGGGAGCGGTACGAGCCGAAGAGTGCGGAGTATCGCCAGGCCAAAGAGGAGTTTGCCCGCTCGGTGATCGCGCGGGCCGAGTCGATCCTGCCCGGTTTGCAGCAGAATATCGAGCTGATGGTGACCGCTACGCCGCAGACCCACGTGCGCTATCTCAACCGCCGCGACGGCTCCTATGGCCCGCTGCTCAAGCCGGGCCAGAACGTGCTGCTCAAGCCGCAAAACCGCACGCCGGTGAAGAATCTCTTCTCCGTCGGCGACAGCACCTTCCCCGGACAGGGGGTGATTGCCGTGACCTACTCAGGCGTGTCGTGCGCCTCGTACATCGCAAGGCAGCTCGGCAAGCCGCTGGAGTATCTGTAGGAGAATTGATGATGAACAAGTGATAATGGATACTTATTGGCTCAGCACGAATCATAGATAACGGGACACAGGTCTTTCATTATCAATTATCAACTATCCATTGTTATTCTTCACTCCGACGCCGAGGCGAGGAGCATGTCAATTTCGCGGTGGGGGAAGCCAGTCAGTCCGGAGAGTATTTTCTTGGTGACGTAGCCTTTGTAGAGGTAGGCGCCTTTTCTGAGGCTGTGACTTTTCCAGAGGATTTCGGAGATGGTCTGGTGCTCTTTCAGCTTCTGGAGGAATGGCAGTAGCGTGTTGGTCAGAGCGTACGTTGCAGTTTTAGCTACGGCTGACGGGATGTTCGGCACGCAGTAGTGCGTAACGCCGTGCTTGACGTAGATCGGGTTGGTGTGCGTCGTGTGGCGGCTGGTGCCGAAGCAGGCACTCTGGTCGATGGAGACGTCGATGATGACCGAGCCGGGTTTCATGGTTTTGACCACCTGCTCGCTCACCAGCGGGTTACTCAACTTCTGTTTCGGGCTGAGTGCGCCAATCATGACATCCGACATGCGGGCAAGCTCGGCAATGTAGTGTTCGTTCGCAATAGCCGTCACCAAATGCCGGTTGAAGAACGCCTCGAACCGGCGTAACCGGTTAATTTCCTTGTCGATCACCGTGACCTGCGCTCCGAGCCCCAGCGCGTCCTGCGCTGCAAAAAGGCCAACCGTTCCGGCGCCGATGATGGTAACGTGAGCGGGAGGCACGCCCGCGATGCCGCCAAGCAGAATGCCACTCCCGCCGTAGCCCGTTTCGAGATATTTTGCCGCAGTCTGAATCGCCAGCGATCCAGCAATTTCGCTCAGTGTCCGGACGATGGGCAGCTCCCCATCCCGTGTTTCGATGAACTCGAAGCCGATGGCTGTGATGCTTTTGTCGCTCAACGTTTTGAGCATCTGGTGGGTGATCGTGCCAAGATGTACTGCTGAAATCAGAATCTGGCCTGGCTGGAACAGGGCCACTTCCTCCGGCTGCGGCGGTGAGACCTTGACGATGACGTTGGCCTCCTCATACAGCTCTTCTGGCGATGAGGCGATGATCGCTCCTGCCTCGGCGTAGTCGTGGTCATGAAAATTGCAGAAAATGCCCGCCTTACTTTCGATGATGACTCTGATGCCCTGCTCGGTCAGAATCTGGGCTCCAGCCGGTGACAGGGCGACCCGACGTTCATCCTGCGCCCGCTCCCTCGGGATGGCGATGGCGATGCTCATCGTCTTATCAGGCTTGATCAGCCAGCGTTCGAGCGTTTTGACCCCGAGTTCAAATTCGAGTGTTCCCAGATCGGATGAATAGCCCATCGATGTTAGTGGTAGATAGCTTTACGTAATATCAATCTTCGCCAAGTGATAAGGCTCCGGAAACGCGATTGTCATCCGGAGCCTCGTCGCCAGACGTGCGGGCTTTACTTCGATTTGATCGTCACCCTCTCGATGGCCTCCTGCGGGCCGTGAGCCGGGCAGTTCGAGCCGGGCAGATGGACGCGTCCGTCGCTGATCGTGCAGAGCGCGCCGGACGCGGTATCGAGCGCATCCCTGGCGACACTGCCTGCTGCGTCGAGTGCTCCTTTTGCAGCATTGCCCGCCATGTCGAGAGGCATCTGCATGAAGGGGAAGGTTTCGATGAAATTGCTGGCTACCAGAAGCGAGGCCGGACCAAGGCCGGCGGCGATCTTTTTGAGCGAATCGGCAGGGTTGAGTCGTCCGCTCTGCACCCGCGACACGATGTTCGAAACGCCGGAGGGGAGTTTGTTGGTCACGTTGTAACCGATGGTTTGCGCATAGGTAATGAACTCGGGTACGTTCAGTCCGAGCACGGTTCTGCGTAATTTTTCCGCTCTGGTGAGCACGTGGATGGTGCCCTCTTTGGCGATGGTGGTGCGGCAGGCAAGGCGTCCGCCTTCATCGAAAAGTTTGTCGGAAATAAAAGCCTTTTCATCTTCGCCCGGCTTGGAGAGGCAGTCCGCGCCTTCGAGTACGTAAACGAAACAGCTCTGGCAGATGGCGTTGCCGCCGCAGATGTAGCCGATGTGGGCTTTGTTGTTCTTGGCAGCATTGAGCAAGAGATCGCCGACCTCTGCTTTGCACGGTTTGTCGTTGATGTAGATATTCATGGTCGTCGGATTTTAACATTGGTGGTCGAAGATCATCAAGCGGTTTGTCCTGGAATCCTGGATTGATTTCAGTGAATTTGTACAAGAAATATAATTCTGGTTGGATGGGATTCAAAGGAGATATCGGTGCGCTGCGGGTAAAAATCTACGCCGGGCAAAGCCTACTGGATTGGCTTTTCCCGGCGGGTTGTCAGTTACAGGCCGCGCAACTGTGCTCGTGTACTTTGAGCGCCTCGGGCGTTTCGAGTTTGCCGTGACCGTTTCGGCACGCTACCGTTCCATCAACAGCCGTTACATCGCAATGCTCCTCGACCTCTGCCTTTGCAGGCTCCGGTTTTGCTTCCGGACGTTTCAGACCGAAGGCAGACTGCACCGCATCGATCACGAGCTGGATGGCGTCACCGATGCCTTTGACTACATCGAACAGCAACTCTGTCGGCTCGATCGGGTGCCCGGTCGTTTCACGTTGCGCCTGGAAGGCGATGGTGTCGGTGAACTTCACTGCAGACTCCCATCCCATCTTGCCCATGTAGTCCGGAACCAGCCCCGGATTGGACAAGGTTATCCTTGTTGCCTCCTCAACCGTTGTGAGCAGGCTGATCGTGCCTGGTTTCTCTATAGTGGCTTGGCAGGCCATTCGGGTTCCCTCCTTGATGAGCGTATCGGAGAGCATCGCCTTCTCGGCGTCGCTCATCGGTGAAAGCAGCTTAGCCCCTTCGAGCACCTTGACGTAGCAAGTTTGGCAGATGGCGTTGCCCCCGCAGAAATACCCTATATGACTGTGATTGGCGCGAGCCACATCCAGCAATCTATCCCCGGTTTGGGCCTGACACTCTCTGTCATTGATGAGGATATTCATAACTGTATGATTTAATATTTATGTGGTGATAATTGCCACATAAATACTAACCCGTCAGGTTCTGGAAATAGTTTCTAACAATTGTTAAAACCGGACAGGTTTGGGTGGATTTTTTGGGGGAATAGGTCTTATAAGAGAAGATGCGGGGGCACGGCGCGCCGTGCCCTTTTACGATGTCGCGGCAATCTCTCGCTTTGCAATTTCCGCGAGTAGCTCCCCGTACCTCGCGATCAGCGCCAGCGGAGCATTGTCGGTTTTTTCGGGGTGCCGGAAGACCAGCTTCATTTTTTTGCCGTGGTCAAATTGCGGGTGGTACTCCCGGATCGAGCCATCCTGCAGGGCGACGATCAGGTTCTGGAAGAAGGTGCTGTCGTAGAACTCCTTGTCCTCCTCGGCTGGCAAAAAGAGCGTTGTCGTTGCCGGTTGCATGTCGATCTTTTCCAGTCCGAGCGACGACCCGAGGTTCTTCAGACGGGCCAGGGCGAGCAGGTTGCGCACCTCGGCGGGCATCGGGCCGAAGCGGTCTTCGAGTTCGGTTTCGAGCTTGTCGAGCACCTTTTCATCCGCCGCTTTTGAAATCCGGTTGTAGCACGAAAAGCGCTCCTGCGTGGCGGTGAGGTAGTAGTCGGGGATGAGCGCGTCGAAGAAGAAGATCATGTCGCAGGGCTTGGCGGGCTTGAGCGCGGCCTTTTCGCTGTCACTGAAGAGGTGGTTGAACTCGGTGAGCTTGAGCTCGGCGACCGTCTCCTCGA
>DRSQ01000237.1 GCA_011372505.1 Chlorobaculum parvum
GATCGAACTGTCGGTGATGAAGCCCCAGTAAAAGGTCCATTCGGGCAGCATCATCTTGTCGAGGTTCTCCTCGACATAGGCAAACAGCGGCACCAGCGAGGTACCCTCGAACTGCGCCGCGCGGCTGACGTCATAGGGTTTGGCGATAACATCGGGATTGGAGTAGTCCCACTTCTTCTCGTAGAGCAGCTCGTGAAGCGCCTCTTCGGACTTGTCCCACCGGGTCTGACCGTAACGGAAACGGGTAAGAGCGGGTTCGTCATCGCCCGGCAGCGGGCCGAGCAGATGACGAAGCGACTTCTTGACCTGATCGTAGCCAGTACGATATTTCGACTGCTGCGACCACTCCATCTGATCCAGCTCCTGATCGAACGCAGCAAGCATGGCAAACGCTTTCTGCCGATACTCGTTCGTTTCAGCCTCCTGAAGTTCAATCGCTTTGGCATCACCGCGATGAAACTCGTTGAGCAGGATTTTACGATGCTCGATCGTCCCCTGGAATACGAGCGCTCCGATGCCTTTGGAAACAATTGGAGTAAGCACAACAAGCAGCGCCAAACCCATGATCACAATCGAACCGAAGCCGAGTGCGGAAAAAGAGTGGTCGAGAAGCTTTCTGGTACCGAGATTCATACGTTCACATCATTGGGTTGATTAGGCCTCACTGACCGGAAAGAATCTTTCGCTGACGGACGACGATGCGCTCGCTGACCAGATTGCTCACGAAGCTGACAATGAGCAGGAGCAGACCCATCGCGAAAAGCACATGGAAGCGCGCTGAACCGGTTACCTGATCGGCCTCGCCCATGTCACCGGCGATGGTCGCCGTCAGGGTTCGCACCGAATTGAGGAAGTTGTAAAAGGGATCTGGAATGGCCGAGGAGTTGCCCGACGCCATCCAGACCACCATCGTCTCGCCGAGGGCGCGCATGACGCCGAGAATCACCGCGGCGAGAATACCGCTGCTGGCCGCTGGCAGAATGGTCTTGACAATCGTCTCGGCCCTGGTTGCGCCAAGCGCATAACTGCCTTCGCGAAGCTCGCGCCCCACCGCCTGCAACGCATCTTCAGACACGCTGACGATGGTCGGCAGCGCCATGAAGCTCAGGATGATCGAGACGTTCAGAGCGTTGGTGCCGCTCAGAATGGTAATATCGCTCAACTGGTTACCGACGAAGTACAGAAATGCAAGCGCAACCGCGCCGAGTCCGAGCCCGAGCGCAAGGGTAGCCGACTTTTTCACCGACTCTTTTTCAATGGAGGCGGTCATCAATTCGGCGACAACGATCACGGCAATCACCAGAAACGGAGCCGCTATGATCCACCAGGTCCACATCAGGATCGGCCCGCCATAGTTCTGGAGCAGCGGCGCGAAGACCACAAGCGCGAAGAAGCCGAACGCAACTGAAGGAATCGCCGCCAGCATTTCGATGACCGGCTTGACGTACTGGCGAACCGAGAAGGGAAGAATATCGGAGAGGCAGATCGAAGCAATAACGCCCATAGGCACAGCAAGCAGGGCCGAACCAGCTGTCACCATCAAGCTGCCGTAAATGATGGCCAGAGCACCAAATTCTGCTGGATCGTCAGCCGGATACCAGTTGGTGCTGGTAAAAAACTCATGGAATCCCCTGAGCTGAAAGAAAGGAATGGCGTCGCGCGCCACGAACCAGAAGATGAAAAGTACCACAATCGCCACAAACGAGGCGATCAGTAAAAGCACTCCCTCGCCTGTCACCTGCTTGAATTTCTGAATCTTGCGCTTTTGCTCGCTGACAACAAAAGCGGCAGATCTGCCTTGGTTCGATGCTTCTTGGCTCATACCGTTGCTGTTTTGCCGATGATCGATCTATGGGTGAAACTGATTCTTCTCAAAAGCACTCAACTGTATACACAATAGCAATTTGTATTAATCACTATACAATGCACAGTTAGAGCATCTCTTGTTGGACTCAATCTATAGGTTTGGTGTTAAGAAAAAAAAACCTGTGTGTTACAATTGAGGAAACGATTCAAGCACGGATAATCATGCTCAGTACTTGGAGATAAAACCAAGCTCCTGAATGATCTTTTTACCATCGGGCGTTTTGGGCAGATTGATAAACTTGCCGACCATCCCTGCTGGTTTACCGTTGGTGTACATGTAAAGAGGGCGGGAGAGCGGGTATGTACCATCTTTGACCGTGGCGGAGGAAGGCTTCACTTTGTTGACCGCAATCGGCTTGACCGATGAATCCACATAGCCAAGGCCGAGAAAACCGATGGCACCCGGAGTCTGTGAAACACGGTTCTTGACCGCGCCATTGCTGGCCTGCGTCTCGGCGGAGCGCACCACCTTGCGCTTGTTCAGAGCCAGCTCCCTGAAGGTCTCCTGAGTACCGCTGTTGGACTCACGCTGAATAACCACAACCGGAAAGTTCGGGCCACCCACCTGACGCCAGTTGCGCACACGACCTGTGTAAATGTCGGCAATTTGGGCAATCGTGAGCGAACGCACGGGGTTGGAGGGGTGCACCACCATCGCGATGCCGTCGAGCGCCACGACGTGAGCCACCGGATCGACGCCCTTGGTTTTGGCCGCCTCAAGCTCCTGCGGCTTCATCGAACGCGACATATCGGCAATGTCGCAGGTGCCGTTGATGAGGCTCTTCGCACCGTTGCCCGAACCGGACTCGCTGACCGTCATCGGCACATTGTAGGTATTCATAAAATATGCAGCGAACGATTTTGCAATCGGCCCGACAGTAGTCGAACCATCGATCACAATTCCCTTCTCCGCAGCTCTGGCGTTTGACGCCCACGGCCAAGCCATGCACGCAAGCACCATCAAAACCATCCCGATCTTTTTCATGCGACTCTCCATTTGTCTGGATAAAACCTGTCGAACCTCTCCCGCAGATATAATGCGAAAAGAGGCTATTTATTCCCTGAGGGTAAATACCCCGCCGCTTGCGGCGTAAAATAAAATAGCGATTGATGAGCGAGTATCTTCATAAGAGTCATAATGTTACCGTGCTGATGTACCATATGGTGTTTCCAGCAAAATACAGAAAAGTCATATTTGATGGTGAGGTTGACGGGGAGCTGAAAGCGGTATGCTTAGATA
>DRSQ01000238.1 GCA_011372505.1 Chlorobaculum parvum
ACCGCACCACCGTGGTGCTGAAGGAGAACTCCGAGCGCAGCATCTCCTCGACGTACAGCAATGCCCGGCCAGCCGGAGAGTCCGCTTCATCGGGATCTACAGCGTCCGACTCGACCACTTCACCACAGGACGCGGGATAGACCGAAGTCGAGCTGACGAAAAGCACATGCTTCACCGGCGAATCGGCAAGCGCGTCGATCAGCAGTGAAATCTGCCCAACATGGTACTCGACCACATCTTCACGACGCTTGGGCGGAATGTTCACCACCAGAATGTCGCTGTCCAGAAACGAATCAATAGCCCCCTCGATGCTTTCACCGATGGCGATCTGGAAAAGCTCAACCCCGGCATCGTTCATCTTGGCGATTTTCGCTTCGCTGGTGGTCGAACCTTTGACGGCAAACCCTTCGCCGACCAGAAAGCGGGCGAGCGGAAGGCCGAGCCAACCACAGCCGAGAATTGATACTTTTTTCTCACTCATAAAACTGATGTCGTCATGAATTTATCGAAACCTATTTGAGAGACTTGTGGTAGAGAATCAGCGATTGCATCTCAACCGAATCCATCGGCAGTTCCTCACCCTTCATCGCACGGACAATGCACATGTTGATGATCTCCGCAAGCTTCGGATTTTTGGCCGAAAATTCAAGACCCGCACCATCCGGATGGCAACTCTCGCAGGTTTTAGTTCCGGTTGCGCCACCAAGCGACGGATCGTTGAACAATTTCTCACCATACTCCACCGACGGAGTCTGTGCGGCCTGAGCAGCAGTACCCATGCCAACCATCACAGCGATAAGCATCGCCATTTTCACGTTTTTCATCATATCGAATCCTCCTTGCTGATTATCGTTTTCTGAAAAAACATCTCACTTCGGAAACGGTGTCACTGCTTCAACCAATATAGGCAACAAACAGAAAGCGTCACATGAGGCTAATGTTGTTAAGAGCGTTACCTTGTCAGAAATCAACTGAATAGAAACTTGTGCCGACATCAGAATCATGAAACTCACCATTCTCACCGACAACCACGCCGCACCCGGACTCGCCTGCGAACACGGCTTCGCGGTGCTGATCGAAACCGGCGGCAAGCGCATCCTTTTCGACACCGGCCAGCTCGGCGCATTCGACGCAAACTGCCGCGCGCTCGGCATCGACCTGTCGGACATCGACATCATCGTGCTCAGCCACGGGCACTACGACCACACCGGCAACCTCGCCGACGTGCTCCGGATAGCCAACCGCACCACGCTCTACCTCCACCCGTCAGCGCTCGTCGAACGCTACAGCATCCGCAACGACAAGCCCAAACCCATCGACATGCCCGAGGCCGCGAAGCGGGCGATTGATGAACTTCCGAAAGAGCGGATCGTGTGGGTCACCGAACCGACACGCCTGACCGATGGCGTCTTCCTGACCGGCCCGGTCCCTCGCCAAACCACCTTCGAGGATGCCGGCGGCCCGTTTTTCTTTGATCCGGACGGAAAAACGCCTGACCCCATCGAGGACGACCTGTCGCTCTGGATCGAGCAGCCGGAAGGTCTGACCGTGCTCGCAGGATGTTGCCATTCCGGCATCGTCAACACGCTTGACTACATCGAGAACATCACCGGGCAAAAACGGATCGCGACGCTTATCGGCGGAATGCACCTCTCGGCAGCCAGCCCGGAGCGCCTCGACCGCACCATCGAATCGCTCGCCACGCGAAACATAAGCCGCCTCATCCCCTGCCACTGCACGGGGCAGATAGCCGCCGAGCGGTTCCGCGAAGAGCTGCCGTACCCGGTCGAAGCAGGTTATGCAGGCATGGTTGTGGAGTCGGGGAAAGGGTGAAAAAAATCAAGGACTAAAAGGACTTCAGGGACAGCAAGGAAGAGGTGAGTAACGTGTTTTTATCTACTGCGTCCACCGAGTCCACTTCGTCCACCTGCCCAAGTCACGCCAGTCTCACTCGCCCTTCGCCTCGACGATGAGCCGGTCGAGGCAGGTGCTGCACACGCAGGTTTCGTAGCATTCGGCCAGATAGCGGCGCACCGAATCCGGCACCACCCGCGTGGCACACCAGCATGAGGTGGACATGCCGCAGGTAAATTGCTCGCCGCACATCGGGCAAACGACGGTTTTCGGCACGCCTTCGCCGGGATAATCGCTGTGTGTCATCTTCCTTTGATTGAATGGTTTACGATGCAAGCGTCTGCCTCAGCGCCTTTTGCCAACCCGCCAGCAGCGCCTCGCGCTCGCCCTCCGGCATTGCGGGGGTGAAGACCCGTTCAACGACGTTGAGCGCGCGCAGTTCGTCGGCAGAGTTCCACACTCCGGCTTCGAGGCCCGCGAGGCAAGCCGCGCCGAGCGAAGTCGATTCGATGTTGCGCGGGCGGTGCACCGGTACGCCGAACAGGTCGGCCTGGAACTGCATCAGGAACTCGTTGCTCACCGCACCGCCATCGACCGTGAGCGCCTGCGGTGGCAAGCCGGTGGCGGCCTCCATCGCGCGGAAGACGTCGTGCGACTGGTAGGCGATTGACTCCAGCGCCGCGCGGACGATGTGCGCCCGCGACGAGCCGCGAGTCAGCCCGGTGATCGTACCCCGCGCCTCCATGCTCCAGTGTGGGGCGCCGAGGCCGACGAACGCGGGTACGAGATACACCCCGCCATTCGATTCGACCGACCGCGCAATCGCTTCCGATTCGGCAGCGCTGCCGATGAGCTGCAAGCCGTCGCGCAGCCACTGCATCACCGCGCCGCCGATGAACACCGATCCCTCCACCGCATAGCAGCTCCGCCCCGCGCCGTTGAGCGCAAGAGTCGCAAGCAGCCCGTGCGCAGAGCTGACGCACCTGTCACCCGTGTTCATCACCATGAAACAGCCGGTGCCATAGGTATTCTTAACCGACCCCGGCTCAAAGCAGCACTGCCCGAACAGCGCAGCCTGCTGGTCGCCCGCCACGCCCGCAATCGGCACGCCATCAAGCGCCGGAATCACACGCACCGCGCCGAACCCGCCCATTGACGGACGCGCTTCCGGCAGCATTGACTCCGGCACACCGAACAGCTCGCACAGCTCTGCGTCCCAACTCCGCTCGTGGATGTCGAACAGCAACGTCCGCGAGGCATTCGTCAAATCGGTCGCGTGAACCTCGCCTCCCGTCAGCTTCCAGATCAGCCACGTATCGATGGTACCGAACAGCAGATTCGACGGATCGGCCTCCGGATGTGCGTCGAGAATCCAGCGAATCTTCGTAGCGCTGAAGTAGGCATCAACCGGCAGCCCGGTCTTCGCGCGGATCGCCGCCTCCTCGCTGCGGTAGCGATTGCACAGCTCGGCTGTTCGGCGGCACTGCCAGACGATGGCCCGATGCACCGGCTCTCCGCTCCGCCGATCCCACACTACGGTAGTCTCGCGCTGGCTGGTGATGCCAACCGCCTCGACCGACTCGGAGCACGTGCCCCACACCTCGGCCACGCACTCGACCACCGTCCGCCAAATCTGTTCCGGATCGTGCTCCACCCACCCTGCCTGCGGATAATACTGCGTTAGCTCGCGATACGCGCGGGCGAGCACTGCACCTGTCCGATCGTAGATCATGCAGGTGGTACCGGTCGTACCCTGGTCGATGGAAAGAATGGCCATGAATAGAGGATTGGAAGGTTCAACTTAATACTGATAAACAAGATACCCAATCACCTGAAAAATCCGATCCGAGGACAATTCGAGAATTGGGCATCTGAGAAAAGGATCTCGGTATCCTGCAAAGGCTGCTCGCCAGTCCCCCGCCCCGCGCAGTGCGCTCGTCTTCGGCAAGGTAGGCGCGGCAGGAATGCGGGCCATAGCGCAGGCTTTCGTCGTTTATCTAATGGCACTCGTCGCGGGTGTCGATCTTAACTGGTCGCCGCTGGCACTCAGCGGCGTGACATCGAAGTTGTATCCGACGATTGTGCATTGAGGAGGATTTGAGGGGATATACAAGACAATTAATTGATCTGTAGGGGCAGGCCTTGCGCCTGCCCTGTCCCGAAATCGGATGATTGTTATCGGTTTTATCGTGGCTACAAAATGAATTCCAGATCATATCCCCCATTCTCAGTCTTCTCCGCGAAATTCTTCAGCTTTCTCAGAAAATCAATCGTTCTTTCCGGATCGATTTCGCGCCAGTAGGCGATGCGTTCCGGGTCGTCCTGCCAGCCGAGCATCACCTTTTCGGGGCTTTTCCCGCTTATCTCTCCGACGAATTCGTCGATAATCTCAATCATTCTGCCAATCGCGCCAGAGGGTAGAAATGCCTCATCCCAACTATCGAGCCCGTTGTTCGATTCGGAGATAAATGGCAAGGCGTTGAGCTGTTCGATCACGCCGTAGTGGAACAGGGCGGTGTAGTCGTGGGCGGAGATTTCCATCGAATCGTACACCTTGTAGTTCTTGTCAGCAAGCCTGATGGTGCCGATTTTGCCGCTCCTGCAGATCGGCAGTTCACGGTGCAGGGGGTTCTGGTCGTTGAGGAGGATGTGGGTGACGGTCATGGTGCAAGGGCGGTCTGAACGTTTAATTTCCAGCCGCTGTTTTGAACGAAGGAATTGGTTTGAGATGACGTCTTAATTATAGTTATTTTACT
>DRSQ01000239.1 GCA_011372505.1 Chlorobaculum parvum
GTTACCCTTCAAACGTTTCAATGCCAATGCCGCATGGTATTTCATGATGGTACTGGGCAACAACCTGTTCGAAGCCTTCAAGGAGGATGTCACTGAAGCGGTTATTCCGGTGTCGGTCTATGCCGATACGTTTCGCCGAAAGTTCATTGATACCGCTGGTAAATTGGTTCGCCATGCCGGAAAGCTGGTGCTCAAAGTCTCCAGGATTGACTTTAAGCGGTTACGATTCGATCGATTGTACGAGAAATGCCTGACCGGCCTGCCGCAACTCTGTTAACGAGAGCCAGAGAATCCTGAAAGCTCTCAAAAACCATGGGAGCAGTGCGCCTTGGCAGTGGATACAACCGGAATGATCTGGGGAAAAAGCTTGAAAATCCGCTTTAAAGAGTAGAACTGTCTGTTACGTCGGGAGTAGAACACAAGATCGATGGGAGAAAAGCGCTCATCAGTAGCAGCTCCTGTCTGCAAGACTCAAAACAACGGTGATTCATTACGAATCGCTCAATTTAGGTTTCAATAAGGAATGATACTAAAAATCTGATTCAGCCTCCTGACCAGTAGAAAACAGCAGACGGGATATTACAGGGGTTAACGAGTCAGGACCAAGACTGTCAAGCCGGTTCGCTTACCTGTGTGCCCGAGGTGTTTGACGGGTGAGAGTGATCGCTGCCCGGCCAGGAAAGCGACCAGACGAAAGCTCCAATCCAGCCGAGGCCAGTCCAGCCAAGCAGAGTGTTCAGGGCGATAATGGCAGGAAGGCTGCGATGCTTGCGCGACCAGGCGATGAGGGAGGGCACGAAATAGAAGGCCCAGCCAAAAACATTGAGCAGGATGAATGGAATGGAGGATGAGGTTGACCAGACCCAGGAGCGGAGTATTTCTTGTTCCATAGTTTCGATTTTCTTGAATGTGCGTTGTTCTTCACCTTGTATGACGTCAGTTCCCTCATTTTTGGTCGTTCATCGAGGAAGATTTTCGAGACGCAATTCAAACGCCTGCATCTCGTTTCATCCCGCGCCGACAACGCTGACGGTCAGAACTTCTGCGTTCAGAACAAATAAATGGGGGCTCTTTTTGGTATCCACAACCAGAACCAATACATTCCGATATTGCTATGACTGCTAATTACAGTAATTTGATTCAATGAAGGGGCGTTTTCGAAACAGCCGTCTGAGACGGCGTTTTATTGCATTATCTTACCTTATCCTTCGAAAGAGTCGATACTTCAAGGGCACGTCACAGCAATTCTTCCGCATGACGTGGGCCTCGTTTCTTGCCCAGCTCAACCTCAATCAGGATCTTCCCTTTCTGCTTGTGGCCATCTTCGTGGGCGTGGTCACCGGTTATCTGGCCGTCATTTTCCACGATGCCATCAAAATCATCAGTTCGTACCTTTTTTACGGAACAACCGCGCTGGGCCTGCCGAATTTCAATAATTATCTGCGCATTATTCTGCTTCCGCTCATCCCGGCTCTGGGCGGCTTGGTTGTCGGGCTTTACAATGCTTTTGTTGCGAAGTCAAAGCCTGAGCACGGCTTGCCTTCGGTCATCAAAGCGGTGGCCCAGAAAAACGGCAAGATTCCGATGAGAAACTGGTTTCACAAAACCATCACCTCGGTCGTCAGCATCGGAACTGGTGGCAGCGGTGGACGGGAAGCGCCAATCGCGCAGGTGGGCGCGTCGGTTGGCTCGACCGTGGCACAGTTGCTGAAGTTCTCTCCGGGCAGAACCCGTACGCTACTCGGTTGCGGTGCGGCAGCGGGTCTTGCTGCGGTGTTCAACGCCCCGATCGGCGGTGTGATGTTCGCGGTGGAGGTAATTCTCGGCGACTTCAGCGTCAGGACGTTCAGCCCCATCGTGGTGGCCTCGGTAGTCGGCACGGTGGTATCGCGTAGCCATCTCGGCAACTATCAAACCTTTCAGGTGCCAACCTACAGTCTCGTTTCCGATACCGAGCTGGTCTTTTACTTCATTCTCGGCGTGCTGGCCGGCCTTTCGGCAGTGCTTTTTATCCGGACCTTTTACACAGTCGAGGAGTATTTGCAGAAAATGGAGAAGCAGTTCCGCATTCCGCTCTGGGCTATGCCGGCTGTCGGTGGCCTGTTGTGTGGTCTGGTAAGCATGTGGGTCCCTGAGCTGTACGGCTTCAGCTACGAAACCATCGACCAAGCCCTGAGAGGCACCGAAACCTGGCAGAACATGATCGCAGTCTATCTGCTCAAGCCGGTCACAGCTGCCTTCACCATCGGTTCCGGCGGCTCCGGTGGCATGTTCGCACCGACCATGAAAATGGGCGCAATGCTCGGCAGCATGTTCGGCAAGCTGGTCAACGAGTGGTTCCCGACGCTCACCGCGGCTTCGGGCGCGTATGCGCTGGTCGGCATGGGCGCGGTGACGGCGGGCATCATGCGCGCGCCGCTGACGGTCATTCTGATTCTCTTCGAAGTCACCGGCCAGTACGAAATTGTGCTGCCTATCATGTTCGCAGCGGTCACCTCGGCGCTGGTGGCACGTCTTGCCTACCCCTATACAATGGAGACCTACGTGCTCGAAAAGGAGAACGTGCGCGTCGGTTTCGGCATCGCCCTGACCATCGCGGGCAACATCAGCGTGCTCGACGCCATGCAGCGCAAGTTTGTCAAGTTCTTCGATGTCACGAGGGTTGAAACCATCATCGATGCCTTCCACAACACGCGCGACTCCCACTTCTTCATCACGACGCCCGAGGGGGTGTTCATCGGCATCATCGGTCTGGACGAAATGAGCATTGTGCTCAAGGAAGGAGGCTTTACGGGCATGATCGCCGACGACCTGGTCAAAAAGAACGTCACCGTGCTCTACGACACCTCCAGGCTCGACGAAGCGCTCAAGATCTTCGAGATTTCTGAATACTCCACCCTCCCGGTCGTGGCCAGTGGTACCGGCAAGCTTCTCGGCATCCTCAAGCAGGACGAAGCCTTCTCCTACTACCGCAAGCAGATGAACCTCATCGGCGAAAACACCGGAGAGACCGCCGAGCAGAAAGCGGGATGATTGTTCGCTTTGTCACAAGAGTTCAACAGGACTTGGATTTGAGACCTTTCGTGCGTATGGTATAAAAACGGCTTTTCCGGAACCTGTCGCCCTGACGGATTTATCCGGAAGTTGCCTGCGATAAACGGTTCGTCCCTGAAGCCATGCGAACTGACCCGGCCCCCATTAACCGCAATGGAGAAGCCTCATGACCTACTTCGCAAAGAAAGCTCCGACAAACAGCCTGCTCGACCTTGTTGCCAAAGGCGAGGGGATATCCATCGAGTTCAAGCGGCTGGTGCACTCGGCACCGAAAATCGCCCGGTCGATTGTGTCGTTCGCCAATACCGAGGGCGGCGTTATTCTGATCGGAGTTGACGACGACCGGCGGATCGTGGGCATCCAGAGCGAAAAGGAGATGCTGGCGGTAATCGATGAGGCCGTGCGCTACCACGTCGA
>DRSQ01000240.1 GCA_011372505.1 Chlorobaculum parvum
ATCAGGCGCTCAGAATCGATGCGGTGTTTAAAAGCGTCCCTGCCATTGATAAAGATGACTGGAATATCGAGGCCGTAGCGCCCAGCCAGCTCGGCATCGCCGGAAATGTCTACATGCTCGATCTCGAACGGCATGCTCTGGCGAACCTCTTCGAGCCCCTTTATCGCCTCGTCGCAGAGGCAGCAGCCCGGCTTTCCGTAGATGGTGACCACCGGCCTCATGGCCTGGCGGACTCCTGCGTGACCGCTTCGTGCAGCACGCCCGTCAGCGCATCGAGGTCGAGCGAGGTCTGCTCGGAGGTTTCGAGATTTTTGAGCGAGTAATGGCCCGACTCGATTTCGCTCTGCCCTATGATGAGCACATAAGCTGAGCCCATACGGTTGGCTTCGCGCATCTGCGCCTTCATGCTCCGTCCGGCCAGGTCGATCTCCGTCTTGAGCCCGGCCTTGCGAAGGCGGAAAACCACCTGCATGGCGTGATCGGTCAGCCCTTTCTGCTGCACAACCACATAGACGAGCGGCCCGTGCGGGTTGAGCGTGGTGAACAGCCCCTGCTTTTCCATGGCGATCATGAGCCGCTCCATACCAACCGCAAAGCCGACAGCAGGCAACTCTTTAGACGCACCAAGCTCAGTGGCAAGCCCATCGTAGCGGCCACCGCCGCCGATGGCATCCTGCGCACCAAGCTCGGAACTGGTCACCTCGAACGCAGCGTGACAGTAATAATCAAGTCCGCGCACCAGCAGATAATCAACCTCGTAGGCTATCTGGCGATCGTCGAGGTACGAAAGGACCTTCTCGAAATCGGCCACCGACGCCTGCTTGAGCGACGCGTACAGCCTCGGCGCTCCAGCAATCATCTCCTTCAGTGCAGGGTTTTTGGAGTCGAGAATTCGCAGCGGATTCTTTTCAAGCCGCTCTTTCGATGGCTCGTCAAGGTCGTTCTGGTAGGGCATGAAATAGTCCCACAGCGCTTCGCGGTAGCGGGCACGATCATCGAGATCGCCGAGCGAGTTAATGCGGAGCCGCAAGTCGTGAAGACCAAGCGACGAGAAAACCTGCATCATGAAAGTCAGCACCTCAGCCACCGCTGCCGGACTGGAAACCCCAAGCAGCTCCACGCCGAACTGCGTGAACTGGCGCTGGCGTCCAGCCTGCGGGCGCTCCTTGCGGAACAGATCGCTGATATAGTAAAGTTTGCTCACCGGCGACTGCGAGAGCAGATTCTTCTGCAGGCAGGCGCGCATCACCCCGGCGGTCATCTCGGGCCGAAGCGTCAGGGAGCGTCCGTTGGGGTCAGGCTGGAAGGTGAACATCTCTTTGCCGACGATGTCGGTGGTCGCGCCGATGCCACGCTGAAACAGTTCGGTGTACTCGAACACCGGCGTGCGCACCTCGTTGAATCCGTACAACTCGGCAACCGAGCGGATCACCCCCTCGACATAGTGCCACCGCGCGATCTCGTCCGGAAAAATATCCCGCGTACCCTTGACTGCCTGCAACTGCGCCATAACTCCTTTTTCTCTCAACAATTAAATCTGAGGTAAATCCTTCTCCTCTTCCCTGAACAACTCAAGCACCTCTGCCGGGCTCTCCGCCTCGATGATCCGGCGACGCACCTCGTCTTTACCGGCAAGCCTGGTGATGCGACCCAGCAGCTTGAGGTGTTCGGCAAGCATGGTCTCGGGCGTAGCGAGCAGGAACACGATCTTCACAGGCTGGTTGTCGATCGACTCGAAATCGACCTCGCTCTTCAGCGTCGCCAGAGCCAGCACCGGCGCGGTCACCGCCGAGGTCTTGGCGTGCGGCAAGCCGATATTCTTGCCGATGCCGGTTGACATCTCACGTTCACGCTTTCGCACATCCTCGGCAAGCAGCTTCAGGTCCTTGACCTTTTCATGACCGGCCACCATCGAAATCAGGGTATCGATCACCCTTTCTTTTGAATCCGACGAAAGATTCAGCGAAATATGCTTTTCCGAGAGAAGCGCTTCAATTTTCATGGGCGATAAGACTTGCAGTATCAGGCCGTGAGATGGTGAGACCGCTTGCGCCGGACTTCTCAATGGAGGTTGCCTGCCCGGAACACAATCGAGCGGCGCTTGATCCGCCGGTTCCGGCAGGACAAAACAGCAGCCCGGCTGAACCGTGGCGACCCGAATCCGGTGAACCGGAACTCACGACAAAATCACAGGGGAATATCTCTAAACAAACTGAACTTCAATATAAAAAAACATTCGGCTCCACAAGGAATCGATCAAGTGACACATATGGAAAAAGTGTCATTTCGTCATCTCGACAGGCTTTCGGATTCATCCGCATCGGCAGCGATTTCGATATCAGGCAGAGGCGTGAGCGCTTCGTGAAGGCCAAGCGAACTCCGGAATCAAGCGTAGGTCACAAAGAGGTAGAGCAGCGGGGCCATGAACATGACCGTGTCGAAGCGGTCGAGCACGCCGCCGTGACCCGGAATGAGGGCGGAGGAGTCCTTGACCCCGGCATCGCGCTTGAACATCGACTCCATCAGGTCACCAAGCGGGCCGACCGCGCCGATAAACAATCCAATCGGCAGTGCGCGCCCATCGGGACAGCCGGAGATAAAAACCGAACAGCCCCATGCAGCCAGCACGCTGCCAGCAATACCGACCAGGTAGCCTTCCCAGGTCTTTTTCGGGCTTATGCGGGCAAAAAACTTGCGGCCAAAAATCTTGCCACCAAGCCCCCGACCGCCGAAATAGGCGAAAATATCAGCCGCCCAGACGCACATGAAGAGCAGCAATACCAGCGACTCGCCAGTCCCCATACCGGTGGTTGTCTCGGCAAGCCGAAGCCGGAGCAGCGAGCCAAAGCACAGGTTGACGTAAAGCAAACCGAGCAGCGTCGAGCCAATATTCATCAACTGGGAGCCCTGGGTTCGCCAAAGTTCGATCACCTGAAGAGCCATGACGGCAACCAGCACCGCCTCCCAGTAATCGACAATGCGGAAATAGAAATTGAGCTGCAGAAGCGCGGTCAGCGGCAGCAACACAAGAAGCGATACCGGATGGGCATGGTGAACCGCCAAACGCCGGAACTCGGCAATGGCCATGAGACTGAGCGCGAGCACCAGCGAAAAGAAAAAAATCCCCCCCTGGATGTTAAGCCAGAGCAACAGCGGAATACCTACGATAGCCACCGCCACCCGCTGAAAAAGATTGCTTTGCGTCAGTGAAGACATAGATCAGACCTGTATCATAAACGCCCGCCGGGCATTGATTTTTCGGCATGTGCCGATGCCGATTTTTGAGGAAAATAGCGGATCAGCAATGAAAAAATAAACAGCGACACAACAACCAGCACCCACCACGGCCACAGAAAAATGGGCGACGACGACGCCATTTCACCGGCGTGGCCCATCTGATCCCCGCCGAGATGCAACAAAACCAGCGCCGCAAGATTGTTGACGCCATGCGCTACCGCGGGTACCAGCAAATTGCCGCTCTTCAGGTAAAGATAGCCAATATACCAACCCAGAAGCGTCAACGGCAGCAGATTGAACAACTCAAGGTGAAAAAGCGCGAACACCAGACCGGCAAAAAGCACCGCCCTGCGTGGTGCGATGTTCAGCGCCAGACTTTTCTGGATGTAACCCCTGAACAGGAGCTCTTCACAGATCGACGGAATGAGCACAAACACCAGCGAAGAGGCGAAAAGGCTGCCGGGTGAGCCGTCACCGGCCAGTAACCTGATGAATCGGTCTAAATGCTCCTGCTCCTGCACAAGCGCCTGCCCCGCCTCGCCCAACAGCGGCAGTAACAGGCTCTGCAACTCCACGATGCTGTACAGAAACGGCTGAAGCAAAAGCATTCCGAAGGCACCGAACAGCGCCGGACGGACGCCACCACCCGTGCCGACGCCCAGCCACCGAAGGGTAGGCCGTCCGAACGGACTGCCACCGCTGTGCCGGCTGGCAAGAAAAAACACCGGAAACCCGAGCACCAGAATCTGGCCGATCCCCTGGGTAACAAGGATCCGGCGCAGCATCGGCTCGGAACCATCCCGCAGCACACTTTCGAGCGGCTGGCCTCCGGTCGCAATGCTGCTCAGGAGCCACCCTGCCAGCGGATAGAGCGCAAGAATGACGAGCAGTACCAGAATCGTGCCAAACAGCGTTGGTCGTCTGGAAAAATCCTGATTATCAATGGAGGTCATGAGACACAATGCGCCGTTTCAGATTTACCGTTTCAGGCACGGCCGCGCCATCATGTCCGTGAACCTGATGAGCGGTTTCAAGCCATCTGACAAGTAAACAAGCAAAACCTTTTCATCCGAAAATTCAGGGCTTTTTTACTAAAAAACCTATTACTGATTATCTTTATCGGTGTTCTGACCGGTAAAACACGGCTTGCACAACTCAACCCAAGCCTGATTCTTTTGGATTAACTTCCTGATAATCGCCCCGAACATAGCGGGCGCCATCCTCAAGCCTCGTGAAAATACTTGTAACCGGAACCGCCGGATTTATCGGCTTCCACCTCGCCGAACGACTCGCATCGAGAGGTGACGAGGTCGTAGGGCTCGACAATATAAACGACTATTACGACCAGAACGTCAAGTACGGGCGCCTCGCTTTTTCAGGCATTGAGCGCGACGCCATCGAAGAGGGCAAGCTTGTTGCCTCGACAAAGTATCCGAACTACCACTTTATCAAGCTCGATCTCGAAGACAAGGTGGGAATCGACGCACTGTTCGCCTCGGAGAAATTCGATGCGGTGTGCAACCTCGCTGCGCAGGCAGGCGTGCGTTACTCGCTGACCAACCCCGACGCCTACATAAGGTCGAACATCACCGGCTTCATCAACCTGCTCGAAGCGTGCCGCCACAACAACGTCGGCAACCTCAGCTACGCATCGAGTTCGTCGGTCTACGGCCTGAACGAACGCCAGCCCTTTTCGGTGCACCACAACGTCGATCATCCGGTGAGCCTGTACGCGGCCAGCAAGAAGTCCAACGAGCTGATGGCGCACACCTACAGCCACCTGTTCGGCATTCCGACCACCGGCCTGCGCTTCTTTACGGTTTACGGCCCGTGGGGACGGCCCGACATGGCGCTGTTCCTGTTCACCAAAGCCGCGCTCGAAGGCCGCCCGATCGACGTGTTCAACTATGGCAACATGCAGCGCGACTTCACCTACATCGACGACATCGTCGAGGGCGTGGTGCGCGTCATCGACAACCCAGCGAAATCGAGCTCCGACTGGAGCGGCACAGCACCAGACCCCGGCACCTCGTCGGCCCCGTACCGTGTCTATAACATCGGCAACAACCGGCCGGTCAGGCTCATGGAGTTCATCGAGGCCATCGAACAGGCGCTCGGCAAAACCATCGAAAAAAACATGCTGCCCATTCAGCCGGGCGACGTACCCTCGACCTACGCCGACGTCACCGACCTGGTCAACGACCTCGGCTACAAGCCTGCAACCTCGGTTCAGGAGGGCATCAACCGCTTCGTGGCGTGGTACCGCGAATTCTTCAACGTCTGAAGCCAAGCATGGAAAACGTTAAAATAGCGCTGATTGGACTCGGTTACGTCGGCCTGCCGCTCGCCGTCGAGTTTGCCAAACACTTTCCGGTTGCGGGATTTGATATTAACGAATCGCGAATCGCCGAACTGCGCGCCGGAACCGACTCGACCCTCGAAGTCGAGAACGAGGCGCTCCAGCGTGTGCTCGCTACCGACAACCCGCTGACGGCAGCGTCGTCCAGGCCGGGCCTGTTCGTCACCGCCGACGTCGAAGAGATCGCGAAAGCGACAATCTACATCGTCACCGTTCCGACGCCAACCGACAAGCATAACCGCCCGGTGCTCACCCCGCTCATCCGGGCGAGCGAAACGGTCGGCAAGGTGCTCAAAAAGGGTGACATCGTCATCTACGAATCGACCGTCTATCCCGGCGCGACCGAACAGGATTGCGTGCCGGTGCTCGAACGGGTCTCAGGCCTCGCGTTCAACCGCGACTTTTTCGCCGGGTACTCGCCGGAGCGCATCAATCCCGGCGACAAGGAGCACACGGTCGCAAAGATCAAAAAGGTGACCTCCGGCTCCACGCCTGAATCGGCGCGAATGATTGATGAACTCTACCGCAAGGTAATCACCGCCGGCACGCATTTGGCCTCGTCGATCAGGGTGGCCGAAGCGGCCAAGGTGATCGAGAACTCCCAGCGCGACATCAACATCGCCTTCGTCAACGAGCTGGCGATGATCTTCAATCGCATGGGCATCGACACCCTCGACGTGCTCGAAGCCGCCGGAACGAAGTGGAACTTCCTGCCCTTCCGGCCTGGCCTGGTCGGCGGCCACTGCATCGGCGTCGATCCCTACTACCTGGCCCAGAAGGCGCAGGAGTACGGCTACCACCCGGAAATCATCCTTGCCGGACGCCGCCTGAACGACAACATGGGGCGCTACGTCGCCTCGGAGGTGGTGAAGCTGATAATCTCGAAAAACCTGAAGGTCAAGGGCTCAAAGGTGCTCATGCTCGGCATCACCTTCAAGGAGAACTGCCCCGACATCCGCAATACCCGCGCCGTGGACATCGTGGCCGAACTGCGGGAGTACGGAACCGAAGTCGAGATTTACGACCCGTGGGCCAACCCGGCGGAGGTGCAGCACGAGTACGGACTTGACTGCATCGAAGCGCCGACGGAAGGCGCCTACGACGCCATCATCCTCGCCGTGGCGCACGCCGCGTTCGCCGATCTGGCGATCGGCAAGCTCCGTTCCGGCGACAATGCCGTGGTCTATGACGTGAAGGGCGTGCTGCCAATTGACAAAATCGACGGCAGATTGTAACGGATGAAGCTGCTGTTCATCAACTCCGCGCGCGAATGGGGCGGAACCGAGAAGTGGACGCGCATGGCCGCCACCAAACTCGCCGAACAGCACGAGGTTTCGCTGATTTACCGCAAAGAGGTGGTGGGAAGCAACTTCGCCATCCCGAAATTCCGCCTCCCCTGCCTCTCGCATATCGATCTCTATAGCCTGTTCCGGATGGTCTCGATCATCCGCGAAAACGGCGTGGAGGTCGTCATTCCGACCAAGCGCAAAGATTACCTCCTCGGCGGACTTGCCGCGAAACTGACCGGCGTGCCGATGGTACTGCGCCTTGGCGCTGACCGCAAGCTGAAGTGGCCGTGGCAACGCTTTATGTACCACACGTTAAGCAGCGGCATCATCGTCAACGCCAGCAAAATCAAAACCACCCTGCTCCAGACCGGCTACATTCCCGAAGAGAAAATCCGGGTTATCTACAACGGCCTCGACACCTCGGAACTCGACCGGCTGAAGCTGCAAAATCCGGTGGCGAAACCATTTCCGGTAACGATCACCGGACTGGGACGACTGACGTGGAACAAGGGCTACGACTTCCTCATTCGCAGCTTCGCCCGCTTCGTCCGTCGCACCGGCAACCGCGACGCGGGGCTCGTCATCATCGGCGACGGCGCGCAGAAGGAGGAGTTCGCCAAACTCGCGGCAGAGCTGGGCCTCGCCGACCGCGTGCTCTTTGCCGGCTTTCAGCAGAATCCCTACCCGTGGCTTGCGGCGAGCGACATGTTCGCCGTCACCTCCACCAACGAGGGGCTACCGAACGCCCTGCTCGAAGCGATGTATCTCGGCAACGCGCCCATCAGCACACGGGCGGGCGGCGCGGACGAAGCGATCGACGACGGCGAGAACGGCGTGATGCTCGACTACGGCGACGAGGAGGCGCTCGCCCGCGCTTTGCAACGACTCGCCGAATCGCCGGAGCTACGGGCGCGATACGCCGCAAAAGCGAAAGCGCGGATCATCGAGCGCTTCTCGATGGAGCGAATGGGCCGCGAAATTGTCGAGTTCTGCCGATCACGACAGGAGCAGTGAGCCGTTAAGAGCACCAACATGGTTCAAACGTTATTTTTCGTAGATTATTGCCACTCGATTCCGGCTCCAGCCATCAACCAGTAGCCAGCAGCAACACACCTGTTCCGGATGCATGAATTTTCTCTTTCTTAATTCCGCGCGCCGTGGATGGGGCGGCAATGAAAAGTGGACCAAAATGGCAGCAGAAGCCCTTGGCGCCAGCCACGCGGTCATGCTCGCGTACCGCGATCCGGCAATAGGTGATCGAATTGACGTTGAAAAAGTCCGCCTCCCGTTCCGCTGGGAGTTCGATCCGGCAACACTTTCCAGCCTGGTCAGGCTCGTCCGTCAACAGAAGATCGATATCCTGATTCCGACCAAACGCAAGGATTACGTGATTGCCGGTCTTATCTGCCGCCTTACCGGAGCAACCAACATCCTCCGGCTCGGTATTGACCGCCCCCTGAAAAACACCCTAATTCAGCGGCTGATCTTCGGTACGCTGACGGATGGAGTTATCGTCAATGCAGAAAAAATTCGCCAGACACTTGCCAGATCCTTATGGTTCGACACCGGCAAGGTACGGGTGATCTATAATGGAATCGACAGGGAACGACTGGAAATAGACTCCGGCAATGCTTATGAAAAGCCCTTTCCATTCATGATCGGTGCAGCCGGTGCGCTCATCCCGCGCAAAGGATTTGATTTTCTCATTCGCGCTTTCGCCCGCTTTGCAACCAGCAACAAAAGTACGACCGATAGCGAGCTCGTCATTGCAGGAGCTGGACCGGAGCGGGAGTCGCTCGAACAGCTCGCAGCCGATCTCGAAGTTTCCAACCGGGTGCGTTTTACCGGGCATCTCAGCAACCCCTATCCCATGATGCGCGCCTGCGACCTGTTCGTCTCGGCCTCGCAATCGGAGGGACTGGCGAATGTGCTGCTTGAAAGCATGGCACTCTGTTGCGTCCCAATCAGCACCCTCTCAGGTGGAGCTGATGAGCTGATCGAGGATGGAAAAAACGGCTTTCTCGTGCAGTACGGTGACGAAGAGCAGCTCGCGGGAATCTTCGACAAATTGTTCAGAAACCGCGATCAGGTCGAGCCTCTTGCCACAAATGCACAATGGACGATTATGGAGCACTTCTCCATTGAACAGATGCGCACCGACTTGCTCGAATTCTGTTCGGAAACCCTCGATCAAAAACAATCCGCATGAACGTACTCTTCATCAACTCCATCGGCAAAGACAAATTCGGCGGTGGTGAAAAGTGGATGGTCAATGCCGCAAAAGGGCTGACTGAACGGGGCCATAACGTCGTGATGGCCAGCAGGAAAAACTCCCGTCTCCTGAAATACGCGGCTGAAAAGGGCGTTCAGACCAGAGTCATGACCATCCGGGGCGACATCAGCCCTTTGGCGACGTTGAAAATCGCCTCGTGGATGAAGCAACACGAAACGGATGTGCTGATCTGTAACCTCAACAAGGATGTCCGCGTCGCGGGTCTTGCCGCCCGGCTCGTCGGCAGACCGGTGGTGCTGGCGCGGCACGGAATGCTCTTGTGCAGCAAGAAATGGAAGCACAAGATTTCGCTGACCAGACTCACCGACGGCATCATCACCAACAGCAAAACCATCAAGGCGGCCTATGCACAATATGGCTGGTTCGACGACAACTTCGTCAAGGTGATCTACAACGGCCTCAACATCCCGGAACACGTGGAGCCGTTCGACTTCGCCTCGCGCTACCCCGGCAAAAAGATCATCTACAGCGCCGGACGGTTGTCAAAGCAGAAAGGCTTCGAGTACCTGATTATTGCCGCCTCCATGCTCGCCAGCAGGCGCAACGACCTGCTCTTCGCCATTTCGGGCGAAGGCAAGCTCGAACAGCCATTGAAGCAGATGGTGGCGGAATACGAACTCAAAAAGAGCTTCATCTTCCTCGGCTTCACGGCCGACATCTATCCTTACCTGAAAGGGTGTGACCTGTTCGTTCTGCCCTCGCTGTTCGAAGGAATGCCCAACGTGGTTATGGAGGCGATGGCCATGCAGAAGCCGGTCATCGCGACCGACGTCAACGGCGCGCGCGAGCTGATGGGCGCCACAGGCAAAAGTCCTGAGTGCGACACCGGACTCATCATCCCCTCGAAAGACCCTGAAGCCCTGGCCAGAGGCATAAAAAAGTTCATCGACAATCCGGAAGCCCTCGAAGCGTGCGGCAAGGCTGGCTATGAGCGAGTGAAAAACATGTTCACCATGGAAGCGATGGTTGACAATCTCGAAGAGCACCTGCGCAACAAAATCGCTGAAAAAACGGGCGGACAATGAGGCCGAAAAAAGAAAACTGCCTGACCCCAATCTCGGCAACGTCACACAATACGCTCATGACCGGGTGACATAGCCAAGATGAAGCCTACCTGCTGCCGATGCTGCCATTCGGCGGCTACAACCGGGCATAGACTTTTCGAAAAGCCTGCTGGACCGCATCGACTCCGATATCCCCAACCAGATCCGACGAGGATACGACGATTTCGTGGTTTGTGCTCAGCGGTGCAAACCGCGTCCAGTCATTGCGGCGATCGCGGTAAAGCGCCACAACCGGGAGATCGTGACACGCAGCCATATGTACCAAAGAAGTGTCGGGCGACACCAGCAGCTTCAGCTCCTGCATAACAACATCGACCTCACCGAGCGTCGCCGTAAGCGGCAACGGCAAAACGTTGTCCAGTTCCCGCTCAAGCAACAACTTATCTTCGTGATCCTTGGCGGAAGCGAACACGACAAAACGCTCTTCGGGATAATTCCGAACAAACTCGGCCCACTTCTCCTTCGGCCAGTATTTGCCCACGCTTCCCGAGCTGAGGTTGAGCCCGATGTAGCCCTTTCCGGCTATCGAACCGGCAAAATCGTGCATCACCTGGCTTACAGGAAGCGGCGGTACATACGGCCTGATCGTCTTCCCGCCAGGCACCGTGACGCCAAGAATATCAAAAAGCCCGGCGTTGCGCTCCGTGACATGGTCGTAATAGTCCTTGTCGATCATCCGGTCGTAGATCCGTTCGTGATAGTCGTGCCTGTGAGCCACCTTGAGCCGGGCGCGCAGGAGGAAGCTCTGGAACAAAAAACTGACCGACATGGAGTCCTTCGGATTGAACAGCACGTCGAAACGGTTGTTCCGCACAAACTTCAACCACGCGAGCAACCCGCTCTTGATATTAAAGATGGACGCCACGTTCGGGTCGGACTTGAAAAAAACGGCTGAAACTTTTCGGAAGGCGATCAGATGAATGGTGGCTTCGGGAAGAGCCGCGCGGATTTGGGCGAACAGCTCCGTAAGCAGGACGCAATCGCCGTAGCGTTCGGGCAGCAGGATAGCGATGGTGCGGACTTCGCCGTCAAACCGGCCAGCCATCCGTCTTGAAACGGCCTGTAACAGCCGTGCAAAACCCTGCCTTAGCTTTAATTTATGTTCTCGTTTCATGAACCTGAAAATACGGTTTATACGCCACATTACGACCAATAACTTCACCTGATTCACTTCAAACCTGAGACCATCATGCAGCAACGAGGCATGATTTCGTGAATCGAGACGGTCACACACAATACGCCTACCACAAGGTCGGCAACTATGAAGAAAGGAAAAAATAGGCGTACATTGATTCCTCGGTAACGCAGTCGAAAATGAAGAATCCAGAAAAATCAGCGCGGAAATGAAGCCCCGAAAAAAGAAAAAACGGCAGTTCCGACAGGCATTTGCTCGCTTTCTTCAACGCATCGTCACCAAGAAAAGCGGCATGGAAACATTCTCTGGCCCGCTGAAATCGATCGCAATCCTCGCTCAAGAGAAACTCGGCGACTGCGTGCTGCTCACCCCGCTCATCCGAAACCTGCGCAAACGGTACCCCGATCTCGAAATCCACATCATCGCTTTCAGCCAGGCATCTGCGGCCTTCTTCAAGAATGATCCAGCAGTCACCGCAATACATCTGGCAAAAAAAAATCCGTTACAGTATATGAAAGAGGTGCGCTCTGCACGCTTTGACCTGCTGTTCAACACCAAGGATCACCCGTCAACCCACTTCCTGCTCCAGAGCACGATCATCCCGGCGCGATTCAAGGTTGGCCACGCCAATCCGTTTCACGAAGGGCTCTACGACCGCCTGATCGACCTGCCGCACCACACCCACATGGCACTCAAAAATTGCGCCCTGCTGACGCTGCTCGGCATCGAAACCGATACCGAAGCGTGCCGCCCGTCGCTTCCGGCCATGCCGGTGTCGGATGAAGTCCGACAGCTTCTGCCCAAGCTGAAAAGCACCCGGCCCGTCGGCATCAACATCAGCGCGGGCGAGCCGAATCGCTACTGGACGGAACAAAAGTGGCAAACGCTGCTCGATCGCTTTCCCGGCGAGCGCTTCGTGGTGCTCTCCGGGCCAGGTGACACCGCCGAAAAGCAGCGGATCGAAGCGAACTGCCCAAACGTCATCGCCACGCCGCCAACCCGAAATCTGTACGAAGCGAGCCGCATCGTCTCCACGCTGAAGCTGCTGGTGACACCCGACACCTCGATGGTGCACGTCGCCTCGGGAGCCAGAATTCAGATCGTCGGCCTCTACCGCGAAGCACCGCAGGACATCTCGCGCTTCGGCCCCTACGCCGTGCCGTACGAGCTGGTGGTTTCAACAACCGGAGAGGTCAGCGGCATCGCGCCCGAAGCGGTCGAAGCGGCGATGCAGAAGTTGCTGCAAGCCTGAATCGAAGGAGTGATGCGTTGTTGGAAAAGCCGGAACGATGCGCCTATATTGCCTGTCATGAAACCCCAAGATTAGCCCGCCGATGACCATTTCCATCATAGCAAGCCTTATCCTTGCCGCCGCCCTCGTGGCCGTGATCAGCTACAGGATCAAACGAAACAAAGCCAAACGGTTACGAAGCGACAGCGAAATCTGGTCGATCGGCCTGTACGAAGGGAGCGACCCGGTCACGCTCTCGCCCGCGGCTGGCATCCGCAACCCGATTCTGAGTGCCGGTGACGTGACGGACGTGCCCGCGCGCTTCGTGGCCGATCCGTTTATGGTCACGGTTGATGGAGAACACCACCTCTTCTTCGAGTTGCTCAACACCAGGCGCAAAAAAGGGGAGATCGGCCACGCCATCAGTAGCGACCTCAAAACGTGGCGCTACACCAACGTGGTGCTGAGGGAGCGGTTCCATCTGTCGTACCCGTACGTGTTCGAGCATGAAGGCGAGATGTACATGATTCCCGAGTGCGCCAAATCGAAATCGATCCGGCTCTACAAGGCGGCGGCGTTTCCGCAGGACTGGCGGCCAATTGCGTCACTCCTCAGAGGAACCAAGCATGAAGTGCCGCTGCTCGATCCATCAATCGTTTTTCACGACGGCCACTGGTACCTGTTCAGCTACATGCGGAAAGTCAACAACCTTCATCTGCATGTCGCCGACGCCCTCTTCGGGCCGTGGAAAGAGCACCCGAAAAGCCCGATCTACAGAAACAGCGACAACTACGCGCGGCCTGGCGGGCGGGTCATCAAGGATGGCGCGGTGCTCTATCGCTACGCACAGGACGGCCAGCCTCACTACGGCAGCAAGACCTGGGCGTTCAGAATCACCAGACTCACGCCAACGGACTACCGCGAGGAACCGGTATCCGACAAACCGGTCGTCGGCAGCGGCCCCGAAACCTGGCGCAACG
>DRSQ01000241.1 GCA_011372505.1 Chlorobaculum parvum
AGGAAACGGTAAGGATGGGCGCGATCCCAGCTCGGGAAGGTGTTGGTACTGAAGCGCGAGTGCACCATCGCGATGGCGCTCTCCATGTCCGGGTCTTTCAGCTCGGGATAGAACTCTTCAACCTGCTCCGGATTGAGCATGCCTTTATAGACAATCGTACGCGACGAGAAACTCGAAGCGTAGAAGTAGCCGCTACCGAGCAGGCCGGAGGTGAAGCGGACGCGCTTGAAAATACGGCGACGAATAATGTAGAGCTTGCGCTCGAATTCGAGGTCCGTCATGTTGTCGCTGCCGCGACCGACGAAAATCTGCTTGACCACCGGCTCCTGCGAGCGGGCGGTCTGGCCAAGCGTGGAGTTGTCGGTCGGCACCTTGCGCAAACCGAGATATTTCTGGCCTTCGGCCTGCACCATCTGGCGGCAGATATCCTCGATGGCACGGCGCTGCGTGAGGTCCGGCGGAAGAAAAACCATGCCGACACCGTACTCGCCCGGAGCGGGAAGCTCGATGTTCCTCTCGGCGCAGACTTTGCGCATGAACTTGTCGGGAATCTGTAGCATAATGCCGGCGCCATCACCAGTGTTCTTCTCATAGCCGGTAGCACCACGATGCTTCATGTTCACCAGAACCTGCAAGCCCTGTTGAATGATCTCATGAGACTTGGCGCCCTTGATGTTGGCGACAAATCCTACACCGCAGGCATCATGCTCGAACTGTGGATCATACAGTCCCCTTTCATGCTTTGCTTTCATATTTTCAGGCACATCAATTCAGAAAAATTCAAAAAAACGGGACGTTCCTCGTTCAAAGGCCAGAATATAAGGTATTGGATAAAAAAATCCTGACCATTTAAGACTGCACTGAAGTCCTCATCAAAGCAGTCGGCAGAACGGCGAAACCGAATCGTTCACCACTCCAGCCTCAGGCCTTACCCTGCTTGGCCACAGCCTCCTGAGCCTTTTTCAGCTCTTCCTGATCGCCGAGGTAGTAACTTCTGATCGGCTTCAGATTGTCGTCAAGCTCGTACACAAGCGGAATACCGGTCGGAATGTTGAGGCCGACGATATCCTCGTCGGAAATATTATCGAGGTACTTGACCAGAGCTCGGAGCGAGTTGCCGTGAGCCGTGATGATAACGCGCTTGCCGCCCCTGATCTGCGGCGCGATGGTCTCGTGCCAGTAAGGCAGAAAACGCGCGACCGTGTCTTTCAGGCACTCGGTAGCCGGAAGTTGTTCAGCAGTGAGGTCGGCATATCGACGATCCTTACCCGGCCAGCGCTCGTCGCTGGGCTCCAGGGCTGGAGGTGGTGTATCGTAGCTGCGGCGCCAGATCAAGACCTGCTCGTCGCCATGGCGCTGAGCAGTCTCAGCCTTGTTCAGGCCCTGAAGCGCACCGTAGTGGCGCTCGTTAAGCCTCCATGACCTGGTGACAGGAATCCACATCATATCCATCTGGTCAAGCACCGTCCAGAGCGTCCTGATCGCGCGCTTGAGCACTGAGGTGAACGCCATGTCGAACTCAAAACCCTCACCCTTCAGAAGCTGACCGGCGGCTTTGGCTTCTTCCCTTCCTTTATCCGAAAGATCGATATCAACCCAGCCGGTAAAACGGTTTTCCCTGTTCCACTGGCTTTCGCCGTGCCTCAGCAGGACAAGTTTTTTCATGTAACGCTCCTAAGCTCTATTTTTTTGAAAAAAGGAAAGAGTGCGCCCATTTACAGGCCTGTCAATTTAATATTCTGGAAACCCATTCTCAAACATTCTGTGGACCAACCTTGCAGATGTCGTCAACCCGCTCCCTGTCGTTCCTGGATGTTTTTTTCTCTTCCGTTAAGCGGGTTGTATGGCATTATCGGTCAAAATGTTCTATCTTATATGATTTTTGACGCTTGATGAGCAACCCTGACTCCATGGCACCGGCAAAGGCTGTCCATCGAATGACGGAACCAATCAGCGGTGCCCTCTGGGCAGTACCTCAGTAATCAGCACGTATCGGATCTGAACCACCATGAACGTCAACAATTTCAGATTTACGCTCGGCGGAAAAGAGTTTGTCCCTATCGTGATCGGCGGCATGGGAGTCAACATCTCGACTTCGGAGCTTGCACTCTCGGCGGCACGGCTGGGCGGTATCGGCCATATTTCCGATGCCGAGGTGATGCAGGTTTGCGACCAGATATTCGGCACCACCTACACCAGCGACAAGCGCCAGAGGTACGCATCGAATAGCAACAACCGCGACAAATCAGTCGTGCAGTTCGATCTGGAGCAGCTCGCCGAGGCGCAGAAGCGCTTTGTCGAATACACGATAAGCCAGAAAACGGGCAACGGAGCGATCTTCATGAACTGCATGGAGAAGCTCACCATGAACAACTCCACCGCGACTCTCAAGGTGCGCCTGGAGGCGGCTATGGACGCTGGCATCGACGGTATCACGCTTGCGGCCGGCCTGAACCTCAGAACCCTCGATCTGATCAGCGATCACGAACGCTTCCGCGATGTCAAGCTCGGAATCATCATCTCGTCGGTTCGCGCGCTGTCGATTTTCATGAAACGCGCAACACGGCTTGAACGCCTGCCCGACTACATCGTGGTCGAAGGGCCGCTTGCCGGCGGCCATCTCGGATTCAGCCCGGATGACTGGCAGTCACAAAGCCTGCAAACTATCGTTGCCGAAACGATCGCTTTCCTGAAAAAAGAGAACCTTGATATTCCGGTCATTCCGGCAGGCGGGATATTCACTGGCACTGACGCCGTTGAGTACCTGCAGATGGGTGCTGCGGCGGTTCAGGTCGCCACGCGCTTCACGATTGCACGGGAGTCAGGACTTCCGGACAAGGTCAAGCAGCACTATATCAACGCCAGGGCGGAGGATGTCGAGGTCAACACCGCCTCCCCCACCGGCTACCCGATGCGCATGCTCAAGCAGTCCCCCACGCTTCAATACGGCACAAAGCCCAATTGCGAAGGACTCGGCTACCTGCTCGACAACTCCGGCAAATGCGCCTACATTGATGACTATTACCAGGCAGTTGAATCCAGAAATCCATCAGAGAGACGTTTCGTCGTCAAAGGCCATACATGCCTCTGCACAGGCATGGCGCGCTACGACTGCTGGACCTGCGGCCAAACGGTTTCACGCCTGAAAGAGACCACCAACCAGCTCGCTGACGGCACGTGGCAACTACCCACTGGCGAGGAAATTTTTAACGACTACCTCTTCAGCGAAGGCCACGCCATTAGGAAACCGGCCATCGAAAAGGAGAGCTGAACGGAAGAAGGCTTTTTGTCTTGGAAGGGTGGATAGCTTACCTTATATGAAAGGGGTAACGGGCACATGTTGAGCCCGTTACGAACCAACTTTTTGGCCAGAAATAAGCTTCCCCTCGACATGAAGCATCATCTCATTTCCTGGTTGAGGCTCTCGACCTCATTCGTCCTCCTCCTTCTGGCAGCCATTGCTGTCAATCAGCTCTACAGTCTGTCGATCCTGCTGAACAGGCTCATCCCCTTTGCTGGTTATTTTTTTCTCGTGCTCTGGGTGCTGTTTTTCATCGCCATGATCGTGGTCAGCTACCGGCTCTGGAAAGCGCCGAAAATTCCCCCGCTAGCCGACAGGGAGGGAGGAGAGTATTTCGATGCCTACATCACCTACCTTTCCGAAGCGCTGAAAAGACATACCACACTTCCCAACGACAGCAGAAAACATGGCGATCTGCGCTGGGTCAAAACCAACCTGAAACTGCACGAGGTCGATGCGCTCAACAACACCAAGGAGGTGGCCACCAAGAATTTCTTCATCGGAGCCTTCGCCCAGAACACTTCGTACGGCACAACCAGTTCGCTGTTGAATAACATCAAGCTGGTCTGGCATATCTACTCCAGCTACTACCGCCATCATTCGGCCAGAGAATTTTTACGGCTGCTCCGCTCGGTTTACGAGAGCCTACCACTTGCGGACTTCAACAAAGAGGAGATGCCAACCCATATCAAGCCGATCATCCAGTGCTCGTTCAGCAATACCCTCTCCTCGCTCCTGCCGGGCGGTAACCTGTTGACGCCGTTTTTCCTCAACCTGTTTCTTGCGGGCGCAACCAACACCTATCTGACCTGCCTGGCAGGTATCATCACCTCCAAGCACTGCCAGATGCTGTCGTTGGAGGACAAGCGAGAGATC
>DRSQ01000242.1 GCA_011372505.1 Chlorobaculum parvum
AAATTCGACCGGGGCAACACGCATGAAAACCGCAGCGATATTGCAACACATCTGGAATGGAAAAAGCTGAAACACCGCGTCAGGCTGGCAGGAGAACTCGAATATTACAAAACCGACGGCACCGAGATACAAAACCGCTGGACGGTCGGGACGACCTACGACAACCACTTCTCCAAAAATCTCTACTACGGCGCATCGGCCTCGCTCAAGCGCGACCGGATGACTGACCTGGACTTGCGCTGGACGGCTGGCCCCTACTTCGGCTGGAACATCGTCAACAACAACCGCACAAAGCTTAGCGTAGAAAACGGTCTCGAATACACCTCCGAGGAGTACCTGTCACGCAGCAACGAAAGCTTTATTTCCGACGCCTGGAGAATGGATTTCAACTATTTTATCATTCCCGGCAAGCTTGAATTGTACCATCGCAACAAAGGCCTCGTCAGCCTCGCCGACGCCGGTGGTTTGTCTTTTGATACCTGGAGCGGCCTGAAAGCGCCCATCGCCGGAGGCCTCAACACCAGCGCTGAGCTGAAAACCTCATACAACGGCGACGCCCCGGAAGGCACCGTGCCTTGGGACACGACCTACCGCCTGAAGCTTGGGTATCAGTGGTAAAACAATTGATGGAGGAGCGCAAAGAGATGCAGCAGTCACCAGTCAAAAAAAGCAATCACAACAACAAGCTCCTCGTCGGCATCATTGCCGGCATTGTGGCGGGCGCGCTGCTCGGCGGCTTCTGGCCGAAAGGCGGTCTCACGGTAAAATTTGTTGGCGATCTGTTCATCCGTTTTCTGATGATGATCGTCATGCCGCTTATCGTCGCGGCAATGGTGAGCGGCATCGCGCGGCTCGGCGACATCCGCAAGCTCGGTTCGCTCGGAACGCGGACGCTCGGCTACTACATCGGCACAACCGGCCTGTCGGTTCTCACCGGCATTCTGCTGGTTCTGTGGATTCAGCCGGGCAAAGCTGGGCTGGAGCACTCGAAGGCCTCGATCACGCGCGCGGACGCCCGATACCGGATCGAAGGCGACACCGTCCGGATGGACGCGGCGGCGCTGCCCGACAGCGATCTGACGACCTCGACCCTGCACCTGCCCGACCGGAACCTGTCGGCCTCGATCGACTCCGTGCAGCGCTCAGGGGAAATGATAGTCATCACCGTATCGGAATGGAAAAAGCGTGCAGAAGTGGTGACGCCACCGGAGGGCGAAGGCACGGGCATCCGGCTCGACCGGCAGCCAGACACGCGCTTCATGCAGGAGAAACGAGCGATCGGCGACATTCTCAAAGAGGTGGTCAGCGGCCTTGTGCCGTCGAACATCTTCAAGGCGATGGCCAACAACGAAATCCTGCCGGTCATCACCTTTTCGCTGCTGCTCGGCGCGGCGCTCTCCATGACCGGCGAGGCGGGCCGCACGGCCATCCTGTTTTTCAACAGCCTCAACGAAGCGATGATGAAAATCATCCACCTCGTCATGTATGTCGCGCCAATCGGCATCGGCGCGCTCATCGCCGGACGGCTCGGCCAGGCAGGCGGCTTCAGCGGCTTCTGGCCGGAGCTGCAACAGCTCGGCAAATATGCCGCAACGGTCATCGGCGGGCTGGCCATCCACAGCCTCATCATTCTCCCCCTGCTTCTGAAAATTTTTGGCAAACGCTCGCCGTCGGGCTACGCCGTCCGAACCTTCCCCGCGCTGCTCACCGCCTTCTCGACCGCGTCGAGTTCGGCCACCCTGCCGCTCACCATCGAGTGCGCCGAGGAGAACAACGGCATCTCCAAGCGCACCGCCGGATTCGTGCTGCCGCTCGGCGCAACGGTTAACATGGACGGCACCGCACTCTACGAAGCGGTTGCGGTGATCTTCATCGCCCAGATGAACGGAATCACGCTCGGCCTTCCGGAACTGCTCGTCGTCTTCCTCACCGCCACCCTCGCCGCCATCGGCGCGGCAGGCATCCCCGAAGCGGGGCTGGTGACGATGGTGCTGGTGCTCAAAGCGGTCAACCTGCCGGTCGAAGGCATCGCGCTGATCCTCTCCATCGACTGGTTCCTCGACCGCTGCCGAACCACCGTCAACGTCTGGGGCGACAGCGTCGGAGCCGGGATTATTGACCGAAAGGTGAAGGGGTAATAACGATGTAGAGATATTGCGAGCGGGATATAGAAATAGAGTTCTATATTGCCTTTGTGGTTCCAGCAAACTCCTTTAGTCAGCGCTACGCAAAAAGCTTTTGAGTTCCCTCTGTCGTTCATTGGCTTCAAAATATAAACATACACGATCATGGAATTATCAGACATCCTCAAACTTGGCGCTTCCGCAATTCTGAACAACAGCGACCAAACGACCAACGGGCTTGACAGCAATGAGCTGGTTTCAGCGCTGTCAAGCCTGCTGGGAGGAGGAGGCAGCGGGGGCAACCTGAACCTCGGCGCTATCCTTTCCAAAATGCAGCAGAGCGGGTTGGGCGACATCGCGGCATCCTGGCTGGGCAATGGCTCCAATGCCCCGATCTCTCCCGAGGCTGTAACGAATCTGGTCGATAGTGATCAACTTGCCGCCTTCGCCTCCCAATTCGGGCTTTCCGCGGAGAGTGCGAAAACCGCAGTCGCCAGCGCGTTGCCGGAGATGGTGGACAAAGCAAGCCCTGGCGGTTCGCCGCTCGAAGGCATCCTCGGCAATATCGGCGGGCTGGGCGGACTGTCGGATATCGTGAACAAGTTCATTTGAACGGTCGAAAACAGAACGTAACAGCGGAAACGCATGAAGAGCCGGATGACCTCCGGCTTCACTTTTTTTATGCGAAAATCCGCAATGGGGTAGGGATTATCGATCAGAAGGTGAAGGGATAGCATAAGAGGGTGTACATTGTGCTACCACGCAACAAGATCGATTCTTCGTACGGGCGCTTCGCGAAGCGCCCCCACAAAACCTCAATCCTTCTTCTCC
>DRSQ01000243.1 GCA_011372505.1 Chlorobaculum parvum
CCCCGCAATCTGTCAGGCGGGGATCCAGGGGGTGATTTTACTACGAGGCAGTTTTTTCGGATGCCTGAAAACGGGCTCGGGCATGACGGAACACGCCGTGCCGAGCCAGGTCACGACGATTCACCGCCTGCTCGGCACGCTACCCGGCTCGACCGGCTTCCGCCACAACGAGCGCAACCCGCTGCCGTGCGACGCGGTGATTGTCGATGAAGCCTCGATGGTCGATCTGCCTCTCATGACCGCGCTTGTCACGGCGCTTCCACCGCACACCCGGCTCATCCTCATCGGCGACCGCGACCAGCTCGCCTCGGTCGAAGCCGGAGCGGTGCTCGGCGACATCTGTCGCGCTGCCGAAGCACCCGGCTCGTCCATCGCCGGATGCGTTGCCGTGCTCGACCGCAACTACCGCTTCGGCGACGGCTCCGGCATCGCTGCCCTCAGCCGCGCCGTCAACGCTGGCGACGATCGCGAAGCTCTCCGCCTGCTCGCCGACTCCGGCAGCACCATCACCCTCGAAACTGCGCCCACGCGCGAAACGATCAAAAAGCGCCTCGCCGCCCCGGTGTTCGACGGGTTCCGTCCCTGCCTCGAAGCCGAAACGCCCGCCGAAGCGCTGCGCCGCTTCGACCGCTTCCGCATCCTCACCGCCCTGCGCGAAGGGCCGTGGGGAGCCACCGGCATGAACCACGCCGCCGAAACGCTGCTCCACGAAGCCGGCCTCATCCGCCGCGACACGCAGTTTTACTGTGGCCGCCCCGTGCTCGTCACCGAAAACGACTACACCCACAAACTCTTCAACGGCGACACCGGCATCATTCTTCCCGACCCCGAAACCGGCAGCCTCCGAGCCTTCTTCGCTGCCCCCGACGGCACGATCCGCGCCATTCCCCCAGAGTTCCTGCCCAAGCACGAAACCGCCTTCGCCATGACCGTGCACAAAAGCCAGGGATCGGAGTTTGACAGGGTTTTGATGGTTCTGCCGCCGGAGGATAGTATTTTATTGACGAGGGAGCTGTTTTATACGGGGATTACGAGGGCGAAGCAGTCGGTGACGATCTGGAGCGACAAGCCGGTTTTCAGCGCGGCGGTGAAGCACAGAACGGAGCGGAGAAGTGGGCTGAGGGAGAGGTTGATATGAATATTTTACTTCTACCTAAATTGAGCGATTCGTATTGAATGAGCCGTTGTTTTGAGTCTCGCAGACGAGTGCGAGGTACTGATCCGCCTTCCTTTTACCATTAATTTCTTTTCTGCCCGATGTGACAGACAACACGGCTTTTAGTTGTTCATTGGCAATGTTGTCCCTGCAAGCGGGTTTTCAGCCACGACAGGGCGTAGTTATCCCCAGAGAAAGACGTTATGTACTTTTTTGTTTGAACCGGAAAAACAGCGCTTCGATCAGTTCTTCCTGAATAAGGGCTTCCCGGAATTTCCAGATCGTTTTGCTGTCCGGAACCTTGTCGCTGGATTTCAGGCCGAGAAAACGCCTGAAGCTCAACCGGTCAGTGATTTGGTACTCCATCTGGTCATCCGACAGATTGTACAGGTTTTGCAGAATGAGAAGCTTGAGCATCATCAACCGGCCGAACGGCAGACGCCCCATGTTCTTGCGGTTGGCAGGCCTGGTGAAGGCGACGTCAAGAATGGGCGAAAACAGTTGCCAGTCGATATGCGCTTCAATCTTAACGAGTGGATCCTTGAGTTTGGTGAGGCATTCAAGCAAAAAATGTTCGTCAAACAGACCCAAAGCGTTGATGTTTTTCATAGCAGTACAGTCGTGTTGATGGCTGCTGCATAAAGCACGAATATTTCAGGACTTGTATCAAAGCTAAGGCAAGATATTTCAATATCTTATATCATTACCAACTTTTTAGAGATGGCCTTAAGGTGCTGGGAAATGGTTGAGTGAACCATCGGAATAAGTTGAGTCAGCTCTCCGGTGAAACAGCAGGCGTCTTTGGCAACGAAGTCCATGGTCGCTTCGTCGTTGCTGTAAATGATTTTGGCTGATGTTTTGTGTATCATGCGTTTTGTTTATCGCAGATGAGCGATTATC
>DRSQ01000244.1 GCA_011372505.1 Chlorobaculum parvum
GACGAATCGCTCTGGCAACGCCCGGAGCTGCTCGATCTGATCGGCCCCGAACCGCTCGGCGCGCTGGTGCTCAAGCCAAACTGCATCGGCGGCATCGCAAAATCGCTCGACATCGCGGCCAAAGCGCATCGGATGGGCTTGCAGGCGGTGCTCAGCTCGGCCTTCGAGAGCAGCATCAGTCTCGGCCTCTACGCGCTAATGGCCGCCGCCTCGTCGCCAACCCCGGCGGCGTCCGGCCTCGACACAGCAAGCTTTCTCGCTGATGATCTTACCGAAACCCCCTTCGCCGCGCCGGACGGTCTGGCCGATCCCGCTGCAGCATGGTGCGACAGTCTGCGCGTGAAACCGGAGATAATCCGAACTGTGGAGTCATGGAGCTTGTAGCCCAGGCAGCACAGAAATTCAGCGACCAGCCCGCGCTCATCACCGCCGAGCGACGCTGGAGCTTCGCCGATCTCGATGCGGATACGGCTCGCGTCGCAGCCGCGTTCGAGACGCATGGCATCAAGCCGAGTGACATCGTCGCGCTCGTCGCGCCGAACAGCGTGGCGCTCGTGCTCGCGCTGATGGCGCTCGTGCGCATGGGCGCAATCGCCGCGCCGGTGAACCACCGCTTTCCGGCAAGCCACATCGACGGTGTGCTCGCGCGGCTGAATCCGGTGATAACGCTCGACGCAGCAAAGCTCGAAACGTTTATCGATGATGCGCTCGCCCAAGCGGACGCGAGTTTCAGCGCCGCGACGGAGATGGAGCGAGCGGTCTCGATCATCCACACCTCGGCCAGCTCCGGCAATCCAAAAGCCGCAATGCACAGCTTCGCCAACCACTATTATAGCGCAATGGGTTCGGCGCAGAACCTGCCGTTCCGGCCAGGCGACTGCTGGCTGCTCTCGCTGCCACTCTACCACGTCGGCGGCTATTCGATGCTTTTCAAATCCCTGCTTGGTGGCGGCGCCCTCGCCGTGCCGTCGCCGGATACCTCGTTCGCCGAGTCGCTCGCGAGCTTCCCCGTCACGCACCTCTCGCTGGTGCCCACGCAGCTCTACCGGATGCTCCGCACCGACGGCGGGCCGGAACAGTTGCGGAGCCTCAAAGCCCTGCTGCTCGGCGGCAGCGCCATCAGCGCTCCGCTCCTGCGCGAGGCGATCCGCGAGCAGGTGCCACTTTACCTCACCTACGGCTCCACCGAAATGAGCACGCAGGTCACTACCTCGTCCGCCCCCGTTACATCAGCCCAAAGCGACAGCGGCGTAGTGCTGCAATATCGGGAGGTCGCGATTTCGGCGGATGGCGAAATTCTCGTCAAAGGCGAATGCCTCTTCATGGGCTACCTCGATGATGGTGGATTGCGAACGACAAGAGATTCGGAGGGATGGTTCCACACCGGCGACATGGGCGAGCTGTCGGCGGAAGGGCGGTTAAAAGTGCTCGGCAGAAAAGACAGCATGTTCATTTCAGGCGGGGAAAACATCCACCCCGAAGAGATCGAAAAAACGCTGACCTCGATCGAAGGCATCGAGGAGGCCGTGGTGGTGCCCGCACCAGATGCAGAGTACGGCATGAGGCCGGTAGCGTGGATCAAAGCAGGGAATAACACACCGAGCGATGCCGTAATAACCGCCAGCCTCAGCAAAACGCTCGGCAAGCTCAAAACACCGGTAGCATTTCACCGGGTTCAAGAGTGGCAAACCCTCCCCGGTTCAGCCAAGATCGACAGGAAATGGTACAGAAATCAAGTGTAGAGGCAAACCTCGCATCTGCCTGCCGTTGATGAAAAATATCTCCACCCCTTTAGTCATTGCAAGAATTTTGTGCTGAACGGCACATCGAGACAAAACGCAAAAGGGCGACCACAGTAGGCCGCCCTCACAAGTAACTTGTCGTTTTATCTCCCATCACGTGTTAACGCTCTTCTTCGCTTTCCGCTTCAGAATAAACACCGCCAGACGGCCACCGATACCGGAAAATGGAGCATAAAAAATACCGGTAAAGAACATGCTGATCATCAGATCAACCAGGCTAATATCTTTCGGCGCACTCATCAGCGCGAGCATCTGACGGAAGGTCTCTGCATTACCGGAATCCATACTGATTGCCCAATTGGCCAGCAATCTGAGACTTTCAAGCCCGGGCACATAGCCGAACCATGTTTCAAGCAAAAACCCGGCAAGCACCGATAACGCTCCACCAAAAAAGCCGCTTACACCACCAAGCACAAAAGCTTCAGCATAGCCAAGACGCACCTGATGGCGCATGATGTAGAACCAGGTTGCAACCGCCCCCGAGAGAATAATGCCAGCAAAAAGAAAGGCATTGATGAGCGCTAAGTAAGGCACCGTGTTCATCAGGAGCAGCAACGCTGCCCCAAGAACGATCGAGGTAGTCTTCGATGGACGAGCCGGAATAACGTCTATGCCCATGCCTCAGGCCGAAAAGAGATCGTTCAGGAAATCGTCCATCGTGCAGAATCCCGGCGACGTAGCGTGGCGCTGGGCGAGCCACTCGGCAGCACGGACGGAGCCCGAAGCGAAACCGGTACGGTTCTTGGCCATGTGGGTCAGCTCAATGGTGTCTGAATCCGAATCGATGAAGGCCGAATGCACGCCAAACACCGTGCCGAGACGAACTGATGAAACCTGCAACTCGTCGCTCTCCAACTTCTTACCATCTTCAAGTTCCTTGACGATGGTGCGCTTGCGAGGATTCGAGTTCAGAATCTCCTGCGCAGCTTTGATCGCCGTGCCGCTCGGGAAATCCGCCTTGCCAGTGTGGTGTTGCTCGGAGAGCGCGATGTCGAACTGCTCGAACGGAGCGATCAGTCGCGCAGCCTCGCGCAGTGTCCGGAAAAAGATGTTGACGCCAAGCGAGAAGTTCGCCGAGTAAAGCATCGAGCTTCCGGCGGCGTTGACCTCCTCAGCGATACGGGGCATCAGCTCGTCCCAACCGGTAGTGCCGACAACGACCGGCACGCCCGAGACGATCATCGCCTTGTAGTTACCGAGAAACGCATCGCGGACGGTAAAATCGATAATCGCATCCGATCCCTCGAACGCTTCAGGCGTAACGGCATCGTTCACATCGAGCACTTTGTGGATGACATTGGTCTCCGACGCTTCGACGATGCCAGCTATCTGCTGGCCCATGCGGCCATTGCCGACAAGGGTAATCTTCATAATCTCGTAAATCCTGGAATTTCAGTTGGCGCTTTTCCGGAACGCTCATTGGCCGAGCAGATCGAGAATCCTGTCGAGATCCTCGCCGGAAAAGTATTTGATCTGGATTTCGCCCTGTCCGCCTTTACGCTCCACGAGACGCACCTTTGTGGCGAGCCGCTCCCGGAGCTGCCCCTCGATCTGGTCGAGCTGGATGGCGCGGGGTTCGGCTTTCGGAACGGCGGGCTTGGTTGTATCCTTGAAAATGTTGTTGACCAACGCCTCGGTCTGGCGCACCGAAAGCTGGCGAGTGACAATCTGCCGCCACACCTTGAGCTGCAGGTGCTCGCTCGGCAGGTTGATGAGCGCGCGTGCGTGGCCCGAGGAGATTTCATGCGAGCTGATGCTCTCCTGAATCTGGCGCGGCAACTTGAGCAGGCGCAGGAAGTTGCTGACCGTCGAGCGGTTTTTGCCGACCTTCTGAGCCACCTCGTCCTGAGTAAGATTGCATTTGGTCACCAGGCTCCGGAGCGCAAGAGCGACTTCGATAGCGTTCAGATCTTCACGCTGGATGTTCTCGATCAGCGCCAGTTCGAGCTTGCTTGCGTCCTCGTGCGCCTCAATGACGTAGGCGGGAATAAACTTGAATCCGGCGGACGTAACAGCGCGCAGACGCCGCTCGCCGCTGATAAGCTGGTAGCCGTCACCATCGCGGCAGACGGTCACCGGCTGGATGACACCGTTTTCGATGATCGAGTTACGCAGCTCCTCGAGAGCCTCCTCGTCGAACTCCTTGCGCGGCTGGAAAGGGTTAACCTTGATTTTCTCCACCGGAAGGCTGCCGATAGCCCCCTCCTTGACAGATTCCTGCTCTTCGGCTTTCTCTGCCGCCGCAAATCCTTCGTCGGAGATCAGTGCTTTCAGGCCTTTTCCCAGTGCTTTTTTGGACATAAGCTCACGCTTGAACGGCCACCTACTGCTGCCGAACTTTGAATTTTTTGATATTGCCATCGCGCTCAAACATCTCTTGGGCAAGGTCAAGATAGTCCTTCGAGCCGATGCTCTGGGCATCATACAGAAGCGCCGGTTTGCCGTGACTCGGAGCCTCCGACAGGCGGACGTTCCGGCGGATGCGGGTGTTATAAACCTTGTCCTTGAAAAACTTCCTGACCTCCTCGGCAACCTGCGTAGCAAGCCTAAGGCGAGCATCGAACATGGTCACCAACACCCCCTCGATTTCAAGCCGCGGGTTCAGATGCTTGCGAACGATACTGATGGTGTTGAGCAACTTGCCCAGCCCTTCGAGCGCGTAATACTCGGCCTGCACCGGAATGAGCACCGAATCGGCAGCGGTCAGAGAGTTAAGCGTGATGAGGCCGAGCGACGGCGGACAATCGATAATGATATAATCGTACCGGTCGCGCACCTGCTTCAGCGCCTTCTGCATGACGTACTCCCGCTCGCGCATGTTGACCAGCTCTACCTCCATGCCGACGAGGTTCATATTCGAGGGCATCACGTCGAGATACTCCAACCCTGAAGGCTTGATGGCCTCGTCGATCTGGCCACCGTTGACCATCACGTTATAAAAGGTGTTCTCGATCTCGTCACCGGCTTCGAGTCCGAAACCGGATGTAGCGTTGGCTTGGGGGTCGATGTCGATCAGGAGCGTTCTGAATTCCGATATCGCAATGGAAGCCGCAATATTGACTGCGGTAGTTGTTTTACCAACCCCACCCTTCTGATTTGCAATCGCAATGACTCTTCCCATGTAACGTAGGTAGCGAAAAAATATTCAAGCGGTTAATCTTCTTCAGCGACACGTTGTATTATAATACTTGCATCAACTTTTGCAAACAGCAATCTCGACCCATGAAACGGCTTGGAGCTGAATTTTACGAACTCCCAACGCTCGAGCTTGCCGAACGGCTGCTGGGCAAGATTTTCGTGCGAAGCGAAGGCCCCGGCATGGTGAGCCGGGCGTGCATCGTCGAGACCGAAGCCTACCTCGGCGAGGGCGACGAAGCCTGCCACGCTTGGCGCGGCATGACCGATCGCAACCGGGCGATGTTCGGCCCGCCCGGCCATCTTTACATCTACTTCACCTACGGCTGCCACTTCATGATGAACATCGTCTCCGAGCCGGAAGGAACGGCAGGCGCTGTGCTGCTCCGGGCGATGGAACCACTGGAAGGTCTCGAACGGATGCGCGAGCGCCGGGGGATGTCGGACGAGCGGGCGCTGATGAGCGGCCCCGGCAAGCTCACCCAAGCGCTCGGCGTCGGCCCGGAGCAGTATGGCAGCTCACTGACGGGAGAACACTGCTGGCTGGAAGAGGCTCCGGAAGTCCCGCAGGAGCTGATCGGCACCTCGCAGCGCATCGGCATTTCCCGCAGCACGGAGCTGCCGTGGCGCAAATTCGTGACCGACTCGCCGCACGTCTCGAAAACCCGCCCAGCCTCGCCGAAAAAAAAGAGCCGGAAGCGGTTGGAAAGACCATAAAATTTCCTTTTTTACGGCATACGGGGCACCGCTGAAAAGCGTTATGAAAAGCCCTGCAGTTATGTGAGGGTACATCTGTCAAGTCAACCTCGAGCCAGCTATGATCGGCACTCCCATACTTCCCGAAATCCGCGAGCTGATCGAACAGAGGAACTTCAGCGCACTGCAACGCCTCTTCAACGACTGGCTGCCGGTTGACCTCGCCGAACTGATCTCCGACCTTCCCGAGCACGAACAGGCTATCCTTTTCAGACTGCTGCCGAAAGATGTCGCCACCGACACCTTCGAGTACCTCGAAGTCGATGCCCAGGAGAACCTGCTCAACGCCCTGACCCAGAAGGATGTTACCCACATCCTGAACAGCATGTCGCCGGATGACCGTACCGCCATGCTCGAAGAGCTGCCGGGCCCGGTTGCGCAGGAGCTGATCAAGCTGCTCACCTTCAAGGAGTTCAAGATCGCCAAAACGCTGCTGGCCTACGCCGAAGACAGCGTCGGCAGGCTAATGTCGCCGGATCTTCTGAGCGTCAAGACCGACTGGCCAATCAAAAAGGTACTCGAATACATCCGCACCCACGGCCACGAGAGCGAAACCCTCAATGTCATCTACGCGGTGGACGACCATGGCAAGCTCGTCGGAGAAATCCTCGCCCGCGACCTTTTGCTCTCACCACTTGAAAAAAAGGTCGGAGACATTATTTCAGAGGACAAGATCATCACCCTCACGGCCACTCAGGATCAGCAGGACGCGCTCGAATACTTCAAGCGCTACGACCGGATCGCTTTGCCGGTTGTCGATTCCAACGGCTACCTGATCGGCATCGTCACCGTTGACGACATGCTCGACGTCGCTGAAGAGGAGGAGACCGAAGACATCCAGAAGTTTGGTGCTATCGAAGCATTCGAGGAGCCGTACATCGACCTGCCACTAATGGAGCTGGTGCGAAAACGCGCCGTCTGGCTGATTGTGCTGTTCCTCGGTGAAATGCTCACAGCCTCGGCAATGGGCTTCTTCGAGGGAGAGCTGGCCAGGGCGATTGTACTGGCAACCTTCATTCCGCTCATCATCTCAAGCGGCGGCAACTCAGGCTCACAGGCCGCCACGCTCATCATCCGCTCGTTGTCGCTGGGTGAAATTACGTTACAGGACTGGTGGAAAGTGATGCGAAGGGAGCTGTTCTCCGGCCTCATGCTTGGCAGCATCCTTGGCGTCATCGGCGTGTTCAGGGTGGTTTTCTGGGCGATGATTCTCGACCAGTACAGCACCACCTGGCTCCTGATCGGCCTCACGGTCGGCTTCTCGCTGCTCGGCATCGTCATCTGGGGCACGCTTGCCGGTTCCATGCTCCCCATGCTCCTCCAGCGAGCCGGCATCGACCCGGCCACCTCCTCGGCCCCTTTCGTCGCCACCCTCGTTGACGTCACCGGCATCGTCATCTACTTCAGCTTCGCTTCCGTACTGCTGAAGGGCGTACTGC
>DRSQ01000245.1 GCA_011372505.1 Chlorobaculum parvum
CCGGAGACACGCTACATCATCGACCGTGACATCCTCGGCTTCCCCGACTACGCCGATAAGCTGCGAGAAGCTCGCGAAAAGAACGGCATGACGACGGCGCTCATCACTGGCAACGGCACAGTCGATGGACGCGAGGTGGTGCTCTGCGCCACAAGTTTCGGCTTCCTCGGCGGCTCGTTCTGCATGTCCACCGGCGAAAAAGTTTGGCGGGCCTGCCAAATCGCGATTGACAAGCGCCGCCCGCTCATCATCCAAGCCGCAGGCGGCGGCGCGCGAATGCACGCGGGGTGCTCCTCGATGGTTAGCATTCCGAAGATTCACCTCGCCTTGTCGCTCGTCGAACAGGCTGGGCTACCGCTCATCACCATCGTCACCGACCCGACGCTCGGCGGCGTAGCCATCGGCTTCGGCTCACGCGGTATCCGGATTTTCGAGCACAACGCGGGCAACATCGGCTTTTCCGGAAAGCGCGTCATCGAGCAGTACACCGGCAAAAAAACCTCGAAAGAGTTCCAGACCACCGCGTGGCTCCAGTCGAAAGGATACGTCGATATGGTCGCCCACCCGCTCGAACTGAAAAGCCGTATCGCCGGAATCATTGATAACTGGACGCAATGTTGAGACACTTGAACACCCTGACCGATGAACGATACTGAATCGCTGTTTTCCGGATTTCCTGCTGTCAATCACGAGCAGTGGAAGTCCAAAGTGCTCGATGAACTGAAGAACGCAGGCTACTCGAAAGTTGTCTGGAAGACGCCGGATGGATTCGAAATGGAGCCGTGGTACAACCGCCACACCGCAAGCCTCCTCGCCTGACGTGCCGTTCCGACGAGCCTCGAACCGCTGGCGCATCTGCCAGCAGATTGCCGTTACGAGGCTTCTCGACGATCCGGAGCTGCTCGCGGACGCGGTGAGCGGAGGCGCGGACGCCATCGAGCTGCGCTTTGAAGGCGTGCCGGAGAACGCTGAAATTGAACGGCTTCTCGACGCGCTGCGTCAGATCAATCTGTCGCGGATCGCGCTCTACGTTTCGGGAAGCATCGGTGATCCGGCCTTGCTCTTCGACGCGCTCGCGGCTCTGGAAGCCGACCTGCCGCTGCCGACGACGGAGATAAAAGGATCAGGATTCCGCACCATCGCCGTCGATACCGTGCGCTTTCACCATGCCGGCGCCACCGTCGCCCAAGAGCTGGCGTTCGCTCTCGCCGGCCTCAGCGACTGCCTCGACCGCATGACCGACGCGGGTGTCGATGCCGCCGAAGCCGCGTCCACCATCGAAATCGTCGTCGCCTGCGGAACCACCCATCTGCCGGAGCTGGCAAAGCTGCGGGCACTCCGCGCCATCTGGCCGCAACTGCTCGGAGCGTGGGGCGTTCCTGCTGAAACGATGCCTGAACCGCGCCTGTTCGTGCGCGCGTCAAGCCGCTCGTTTTCGGTGCTCGACCCCTACACGAACATTCTGCGCCTCTCGACCGAAGCGCTTTCAGCCATTCTCGGCGGTTGCGACACCCTGCAAGTCACACCATTCGACCCGACCGGATCGCTCTCCCCGGAGTTTTCAGATCGCATCGCACGCAACATCCAGCTACTGTTCAGAAAGGAGTCAACCCTCGACCGCGTCGTCGATCCCGCCGCCGGTTCGTACTATATCGAAACCCTGACCTCAAAGCTCGGACGTGAAGCGTGGAGGATTTTCGCAAGCATCCAGAGCGAAGGCGGATTCCGAGAGGCCGAAGCCAACGGATTCATCAGTTCGCTCATCGCCTCGTCGGCTGAAGTGCGCCAGAAAGAGATCGACACCCGTCGCCGAACATTGGTCGGCATCAACCGTTACACCGTGCCACCGTCACCGGAGGTGGTGAACGCACTGCAACCACAGGCCAACGTAACGGAAATCAACGGCTACGAGCAGCTCCGGATGCGCATGATCGCCCACGCAGCCACCGGAGACTCGACGCCCTGTGCCGTCTTGTGGCAGCACGGCGACTCCGCCAAAAGCCAGCGCGTGGCAAGCTTCGCCGAAGATTTTCTGCAAAGTGGCGGCTTCGAGGTGCTCCCCGGCATGACGCTCGATGCTACCCACGGAAGCTGCGAAGCGATCCTCGCGGACAATCCGCAGGTCGTCGTGCTCTGCTGGGCGAGCGAGGAAAGCTTCGTCGCCGTACCGGAAGTCTGCGCAGCGATTCACGAAACTGACCGCGAATGCGTCGTCATCATGGCCGCTAAACCTCCGGCTCAAGCCGACGAGCTTTTGCAGGCGGGACTTGACCGTTTCATCTACAACGGCTGCGAAGCATTCGATGAGCTGCTTTCACTCCAACACAAAACCGGAGTGCTATGAGACCCTATTTTTCGCGCATCGATCCTTTCGCGGCAGCTAACCCGGCAACGCCTCGCGCCAGCAGTGAAGCCTGGGAAACGCCGGAGGGCATTTCAGTTCACGCGAGCTACGGCACTCCGGCGGAACCAACGCCCGACTTCGCGCCCGGATTCCCGCCATTTCTCGCCGGGCCGTACGCCAGCATGTACACCTCGCGGCCCTGGACGATCCGCCAGTACGCGGGCTTTTCGAATGCCGAGGAGTCGAACCGGTTTTATCGCCAGAACCTCGCGGCGGGACAGAAAGGATTGTCGGTCGCCTTCGATCTGCCGACGCATCGTGGCTACGACTCCGACCATCCGCGCGTGGTTGGCGACGTCGGCAAGGCGGGCGTGGCCATCGACACAGTCGAGGAGATGAAAATTCTCTTCGACGGCATTCCGCTCGGTGACATCTCGGTTTCGATGACGATGAACGGCGCGGTGCTGCCAGTGATGGCCTTCTACATCGTCGCGGCAGAGGAGCAGGGCGTTCCGCCGGAAAAACTGAGCGGCACCATCCAGAACGACATCCTCAAGGAGTTCATGGTGCGCAACACTTACATCTACCCGCCTGCGCCTTCGATGAAGATCATCGCCGACATCGTCCGTTTCACGAGCGAGCAGATGCCGAAATTCAACTCCATCAGCATTTCGGGCTACCACATGCAGGAAGCGGGCGCGACCGCCAACCTCGAACTCGCCTTCACGCTGGCCGACGGGCTGGAGTACATCCGCACGGGCCTCGCCACCGGACTTGACATCGACGCCTTCGCGCCGCGCCTGTCGTTCTTCTGGGGCATCGGCATGAACTACTTCATGGAGATCGCCAAGCTCCGTGCCGCGCGGCTCCTCTGGTCGAAAATCGTCGCGCAGTTCAATCCGAAGAATCCGAAATCGCTCATGCTGCGCTCGCACTACCAGACCTCCGGCTGGAGCCTCACCGAGCAGGATCCGTTCAACAATGTTGGGCGAACCACCATCGAAGCGATGGCCGCCGCGCTCGGCCACACCCAGTCCCTGCACACCAACGCGCTCGACGAGGCGATTGCCCTGCCCTCGGTCTTTTCGGCGCGCATCGCCCGCAACACGCAGCTCTATTTACAGAAGGAGACCGACATCACCAAAGCGATTGACCCGTGGAGCGGCTCTTACTACGTCGAGGAGTTGACGCGTGAGCTCGCCGAAAAAGCGTGGGCGATTATCGAAGAGATCGGGCCACAGGCGGCATGGTGAAGGCCATCGAGCAGGGGTTGCCGAAGATGCGCATCGAACAAGCCGCCACGCGCAAGCAGGCACGCATCGACAGCGGCAAGGAAACGATCGTCGGCGTTAACGCGTTCCGCACCGAAAGCAAGAGCGAAATGGAGTTGCTCGAAGTGGACAACACCGCCGTGCTCCGCCAGCAGCTCGCCCGCCTTGACGAGGTAAAGCGATCACGCGACAACGATGCGGTGCGTCGCTCGCTTGAAACACTCGAAAAGTGCGCTGAAACCGGCGAAGGCAACCTGCTCGCGCTCTCGGTCGAGGCCGCCCGAAATCGCGCCACGCTCGGCGAAATCTCCTCAGCACTCGAAAAGGTCTTCGGTCGCTACCGCGCGACCACGAGCCTCAACACCACCATCTACCAGTCGCAGATGCAGGACAATCCCCTTTTCGAACAGGCACAAAAACTGGCCGATTCTTTTGCAGACTACGAAGGACGCCGGCCGCGCATCATGGTGGCCAAGGTCGGCCAGGATGGGCATGATCGAGGTGCAAAGGTGATCGCTGCCGCGTTTGCCGATATCGGCTTCGACGTCGATATTTCGCCGCTCTTCCAGACGCCTGAGGAGATCGTTCAGCAGGCGCTGGACAACGACGTGCACATCGTCGGCATTTCGAGCCTCGCGGGCGGGCACAAAACGCTGGTGCCGCAGGTGGTTAAAGGGCTAAAAGCGGCTCGACGCGAGGATATTCTCGTGATCGCCGGTGGCGTCATTCCTGAACGCGATTACGACTACCTCTACGAGCGGGGCGTGGCGGGCGTCTTCGGCCCCGGCACGGTGATCGCTGAAACAGCGATCAAGCTGCTCGACCTGCTTCTTGAACAGCACCAGTGACTGAAAAGAAAGCGGAACGATGAACGGCACGAGGCGGCATGAACCGACAATCGAGGAGTTTGTCGAAGGCATCAGAAACGGCGACCGCCGTTTGTTGAGCCGTGCCATTACGCTCGTCGAGTCGAGCCGCCCGGAACACAAACAGCTGGCGCACGAAATTCTTGACCGCTGCCTGGGCGATGGAGGCGACTCGATCCGCATCGGCGTCACCGGCGCGCCTGGCGCGGGCAAAAGCACCTTCATCGAAGCGCTGGGGCTGGAAATCCTCCGCGAAGGTAAGCGCGTAGCGGTGCTCGCCATCGACCCGAGCAGCACCCGCACAAAAGGCAGCATCCTCGGCGACAAATCCCGCATGGAGCAACTCGCCGCCCGCTCGGAGGGCTTTATCCGCCCCTCAGCCTCCTCTGGCTTTCTCGGTGGCACCTCCCCCCGCACGCACGAAACCATCCTGCTCTGCGAAGCTGCCGGATACGACGTTATCATCGTCGAAACGGTCGGCGTCGGCCAGTCGGAAATCGTGGTCAACTCGATGGTCGATTTCATCCTGCTCTTGATGATTCCCGGCTCCGGCGACGATTTGCAGGGCATCAAGCGCGGCATCATGGAGATCGCCGACCTCGTAGCCGTCAACAAGGCGGACTCCGGACGGCAGGCGATTGCTGAAATCTCGAAAGCCGACTTTGAAGCCGCGCTTAGGCTCCTGCCGGAAAAGCACACGGGATGGGAAAGAAACGTCCTGCTCACCTCAGCACTCGAAGGCTCAAGAGTTTCAGAGGTCTGGCAAATCGTCCGACGCTTTGAAGAGAGGATGAAGCAAGACGAGGCGTGGGAGAACACTCGCCGGGAACAGCTCCGGAACCTCCTCTACACCATCGCCGAAGAGCGGCTGAAACGGGAATTTTACGACCTTCAGCCGGTCAGAGCCCTTCAACAGTCGATTGAACACCAGGTACTTGAAGGCTCGCTGAGCCCATTCAGCGGTGCGCTGAAATTGCTGGAAGCTTTTTTGAAAAGGTGAAAAGAATCACAAGCTAAAAACGATATAAACCATATGAGCGGACACAACGGCCCGCTCATCATAGAAGTCTAAGCTCTACGCAAAAGCTCACTCGTCGCTGTCTTCGCTGATAAACTCTTTTTCGTTCGCCTTGACAATCAGCACCGGCACCTGCGCTTTGCGCACCACCGCTTCGGCAACGCTCCCCATCAAAAGGCGACTCAGGCCGGTTTTGCCGTGAGAACCCATGATCACCAGACTCACGTCAAGATCGTCTGTTTGTTGCAGAATCACCTCTGCCGGAACGCCAATCATCACATCGGCGCTGATATCGAGCCCGGCATTTTTGCACTGATCAATCATCGGGATGAAATCCTCCTTTGCAGCAGCGGTAAGGTCTTCCTCAAGCGGAATGTAGTTCAGTGTCATGTCAGCCGCTATGGGACGGGGCTCGATCACATTGAGCAGCACGACGCTCGCTCCCATCGATTTGGCGAACTCACAAGCGTACCGATAAGCATTTTTCGAAGCTTCCGAAAAATCCATCGGGCAGAGAATCGACTTGATGGTAATCATGGCCGTATTGTTTGATCATTTGAAATATTCCTGAAAAACCGGGTCAGGCTTTTTTCTCGAAAAAGGTTTTGAACAGATCGACCGGAACCGGGAAAATCGTGGTCGAATTGTTCTCGACGGCGATGTCCTGCAAGGTCTGGAGATAACGCAACTGCAGAGCCGCCGGATTCTGCGCGATGATCGCTGCCGCTTCCGACAAACGCTGTGCAGCCTGGAACTCGCCCTCTGCGTTGATGATCTTTGAACGGCGCTCACGCTCGGCCTCAGCCTGCTTGGCCATCGCACGACGCATCTCGTCAGGCAGGTCGATCTCCTTGACCTCGACCTTGCTGACCTTCACACCCCACGGCTCGGTATCCTTGTCGAGAATCGTCTGGATGCGCTCGTTGATTTCGTCGCGCTCAGCAAGAAGGTTGTCCATCTCCCCCTGTCCGCAAACGCTGCGAAGCGTGGTCTGGGCGAGCTGAGATGTAGCGAAATGGAAATCTTCAACATCGATAATCGCCTTGATCGAGTCAATCACCCGGAAATAGACCACGGCGCTCACCTTCACCGACACGTTGTCGCGGGTGATGATGTCCTGCGGAGGGACGTCGAGAGTCACGGTTCGCAAGTCAACCCGAATCATACGATCGATGTAAGGAATCAGGATGATCAGGCCCGGGCCCTTGGCTCCGATAATCCGGCCAAGCCGGAACACCACTCCCCGCTCGTACTCAGGCAAAATCTTGACCGCGGAGACGAAAAACGCCGCTACAAGCATCAGCAATACCACAATATTAACTGAAATCATCATTCCTCCTTGGTTGGGTTTGGTTTAACGTTAAGCCTCATTCCGTCGATCCCTGTCACCGTCACCTGCACTCCAGCGGGAATCGGCACAGCAGCCGTTGCATCCCACAATTCACCATGCACAAAAACCTTGCCAGACTTGCCAGCTGCGATCCCCTTCTCGATAACTCCGACCTCACCGACAAGCCCCTCGATGCCGGAAGCCACCTTTCGTCGGGTGGAACGAAGTACAACAAAAACAAGTAACAGGACTCCAGCGGAAAAAGAAAGAAATAACGGCAGAAAAAACCACCAGTTAATCGTCATGCCGATCTCCGGCGCATCGAACACCATCACCGAGCCGATGAACAGGGCAAACAGACCGGCAATGGCCAGCACGCCACCGCTTGTCAGGAAAATCTCAAGTGCGAAAAAGATGATGGCCAGGAGAATGAGCAGAAGCCCGGTAACACTGACCGACAGGAGCTGCATCGCCCAGGAGCCAAGCAAGAGCGAAATCACGCCGGCCACACCGGGAAAGATCGCACCCGGCGTCGTCAGCTCGAAATAGAGTCCGGCAATGCCGAGAAGAAGCAGAAACGCCGCAATGTTCGGATCGGCGATGGTCATCATCACCTTCTCCCGAAAAGTCGGCTCGGACTGGAGCACAGGAACCCCCTTGGTATGAATGGTCACCTCGCCCGCGGCAGTCTTGACCTTGCGCCCGTCAAGAAACGCCAGCAACTCCTCTCGACGGGACGCAACCGTATCGATCACCCCAGCCTCAAGTGCTTCGGATGCCGTCGAGGATATGCTTTCGCGCACGGCCCGCTCTGCCCATTGCTGGCTCCGGCCCCGCTTCTGGGCAAGGCTGCGGGCAAAGGCGGCAAGATCGTTCTCGATCTTGGTGTTCATGACGCTCTCCTTGTCGATCTGCCTGCCAAAACCGACCGGATGAGCCGCACCAGTCTCGGTACCTGGAGCCATCACCGCAACATGAGACGACAAAAGCAACAGGGCTCCCGCCGATGCCGCCTGAGCACCGGACGGAGCCACATAAACCACCACCGGCACTTTGGATGCCAGCACCCCCTGCACCATCTGGCGCAGGGACGCTACGAGGCCTCCAGGCGTATCGAGCTCGACCAGCAGCAGCGTGTCGCCTTCACGATTGGCTTCGTCGATTTCACGCAAGAACCACGCCGCACTTCCCGGATTGACGCTTCCCTTCAGCGAAATGACCCGGATTTGCGCGGGCTCACCGCGAACAGGAGCGATCGCCATGAACATCAGCACAGCCGTCACCGGCATGACAGCGAATTTCAGGAACCTGCTTACTATTGCATGAACCATTCTGAAAAAAACTGGATTTTCCGATTCAATACCAATGATAACAATAGCGGAAAAAACGAGATAGTTCCCTTCAACCGGTACTATCGTTTAATGCCTGAAAAGCTGAACCCTTGATTAATTGAACCGCAAATGACCCGTCACTTTTCTTCGCGAAAACAGCTCCGCGTCGCGGCCAGCGGAATGGCAAAGAGCATCAGCAGCACCGAGTTGAGGATGGCGTTTTGCCAGAAACCAACGTAGAACGAAAAGCCGGTGTCGGCGGCGAACCAGACAAGCATCGGTCTGGCCAGCAACGCCCAGCCGTCGGAGTCGCGCCGCCGGAACGGCCCGCGAATGACGAGGAATATGCTCACCCCCCAGCCGAGCATGACGGCCCCCAGCACGCCGTGAGCGAAGAGGATGTACTCGTTGGCCTCCACCGGATAGCGAGCCTGAAACCCGCCCGGCGCAAAGTAGAAAAGCAGGCTGAAAAACTCCCGCGCCAAGCCGGGCATGAGCACCATGCTCATGCCAAGCAACATGATGGCGATGGTAACGGCGTAGAGCCAGCGAATCCAGATTCGAGGTATCATGATGGTGCGTTTTTGATTGACGAGAGTGAGGAGCGGCAAGCTGAAAAAGCCCGACCTTCATCGTTTTCTGAAATCGAGCCGCACCAGCTCTTTACTGTCGTGCAGCAGATGACGCCGCTTCGTGACGACACTAAACCCTCTGCCAGTCATTCGTTGCTCGAAATCCGCCTGATCGACCTCCTGCTTGAATCTGGAGAGAGAACCGATTGCCGCAATTCCCGAACCTGAGATAAACGGCGCGGCGTGAACAACCTGAAAAATCACCGAAACCACCGTGCCTACTGGCGAAACCAATTGCGCCTGACCAATGAATCGCTCGATCTCGATGAACTCCAGCACCAGATTCGCGATGACGAGATCGACGGAATCCTCAATAAACAACTGCTTTGCAGGGCAGAATGGCCCTGTTTCGGTGAAATACAAAACCGGGAATATTTCAGATCACCCTTTTTAGAGGTGCCCTTAAGCAAGAGATAGAGATTGCTGCATTAGAAAGAGAAACCATGTGGAAAGAATTTGAAGTTAAATTCGGTCACAAGGGCGCGGCTAGTTCAGATGAAGAGGCAAACTTTAGGGATCCGGTTATTAAAATCACTACGGTCAGAATGTTCAGGGCAATGGATGAGCAATTGAGTCGGCTGAACCTGCCTATGTCTCGGAAACCTGGAGCTTGGGATACTCATTATGAGGGTGGTGATGTAGGCTTAAAACCAGCACCATGGCAATAACAACCTAACAAGGCAAATTAACTTGGACAGGTTTCGTCGCTGCGCTCCTCAATCTGCCGGTTATTTGCGACGTTAACCATGCCCCGTACCGTACCGTGCATCCCTCATTTACCACCTGATCGAAAGCCACTGCGATCAGACCGTCGCCATTGACATCAACGCTCTGGGCATCCCAGCCACCGATGACGAAAGCTGCCTGGCATTCCGAATGACAGGCGATGATTCCAGCGCATCCGGCCGCAAACCTCAATCATCAGAGGCTATTTGGGAATAACGGTTGTGAGTCTGATGGCAGACCGGTATTTTGAAGCTTTACTCCTGAACCAGCAGCACGATGGACATCGCAACGATCCTCACCAACTACCGCCACGTCGCCATTGTCGGGCTTTCCGACAAGCATGACCGCCCCGGTCATGCGGTGGCTCGGTATCTGATTCATGCGGGCTTTACCATCTATCCGGTCAATCCGTCGGCCAGCTCCGTGCTGGGCCACGAGTGCTGGCCTTCGCTCTCGGCGATCCCGGAAGAAAAACGAAACCTGATCGAAATTGTCGTCATTTTCCGCAAGCCGCAGGATGTGCCGCCGGTCGTTGACGAAGCCATCGCCATCGGCGCGAAAGGGGTCTGGATGCAGCTCGGCATCACCAACGAAGTGGCCGCCGAAAAAGCGTGCAATGCCGGACTTAATGTCATCCAGAACCGTTGCATCAGCGTCGAACACCAACGCCTCGAACCCTGACCCGTTCAAACTCACCCAGCACTGCCATGTCAAAGCAAACCGTCGCGCTGTTTTTCGGAGGAAAATCGGTCGAACATATCATCTCGATCATCTCTGCCAGAGCCGTAGCCGCCCAGATCGACCGAGGCCGCTACGATATTCTGCCGCTCTACATCGACCACGAAGGCCGTTGGCATGGCGGCGCTTGCGCCAAGCGCGTTCTTTCGCTCGACGTCGCAGTGCTGCTCAGGAACGGGGGGCAGAATGAAGTCTTCGGGCGGCTCGACGAAATCACTTCGTTCGATGAAGGCAAGCGCTTCGACCTGACGGCCTTTTTCGACTCCATCGATGTGGCGTTCCTGACGCTGCACGGCTCGAACGGTGAGGACGGCAAAATCCAGGGCTGCCTCGACACCTTCGGCATTCCCTACGCCGGTTGCGGCCTGACCGCCTCGGCGCTGGCGATGGACAAGGCGCTCACCAAGCTGTGCGCTGTGGACGCGGGCGTCGCGGTCGCGCCGTCTCTGACGGTGATGAGCGCCGATTACACCGCCGATCCGCAGGCGGTTTGCGACGCCGTAGCCGAGCGCTTCGACTGGCCGGTGTTCGTCAAGCCCGCCAGCCTCGGCTCGTCGGTCGGCATTTCAAAAGTGCATGACGCGCTTGAACTCCGTCCGGCGCTCGACAAGGCATGCGCGCTGGACGCCAAGGTGCTGGTGGAAGAGACCATCACGGGCCATGAGGTTGAGGTCGCCGTGCTCGGCAACGACGACCCGATCGCCTCAGTACCGGGCGAAATCATTGCCGGCAGCGATTTTTATGACTTCGAGGACAAGTATGTCAAAAGCGACGCGAAACTTGTTATTCCCGCCAATCTTTCGGACGAGGTTTCGGCTACGATTCGGAACGCTGCGCTGAGCGTGTTCAAGGCACTCGGATGCGAGGGCATGGCACGGGTAGATTTCTTTGTCGAACACGGCACGAACCGCGTTATCCTGAACGAAATCAACACCCTGCCCGGCTTCACCGACATCAGCATGTACCCGATGCTCATGGCCGAATCGGGCGTCAGCTTCGACGAACTGGTCGAAAAACTGTTGCAGCTCGCCTTGGAAAAGCGGTCGATAAACCCTAAAATTTGAGCTCAGGAAAAAAGTCCCCCTTCACCTCCAGCCAACACACCGGATCCAAAACACGGTATGATCAGCAGCGACCCGCATCTTATCTTTGCCGACGTTTCTCTGGATATCAGTCGCGGCGCATTCCAGTCGGCTCTCGACAAGCTAACTGAGATGAATGGATGGTTTCCTGAATCGTATGTACTTCATTTGTTGCTGGCCCGCGCATTCAAAGGCTTGAAACGCTATGGCGACGCAGCCTGGCACCTGACCCATTGCTGCCGGATCGCTCCATCGAACCAGGTCGCCTGGCAGGAGCTGATAGAGGTCAAGACGCTGGAAGCACAGCACCCGGAAACGGAAACGGTCATCGACACAATCACCGAGGAACTCGAGCAGCTCTCGGCTGCCCTTTCAGCATTCTCCGCGCCCGCCAATGCCGAATCCGCCGATCCAACCCCCATTGCGGAACAAAAGCAGCCGTTCGGCGATGACGTCTCGATTCCTGTGCCAACTGAATCGCTGGCCAACCTCTTCATTGCACAAGGCGCGTACAAAAAAGCGATCAAGGTCTATACCTCCCTCATTCAGCTCAACCCCGCCAACGCCGACCACTACCAGCAGCAGATCGACCAGGTTCTGGAACGATTGTGAGGATGAATGTTGAGATTAGCGAATGATCTTTCATATGGGCAAACCTGTATGTTCGTCCGTGTGCACCGATGAACCGGCATTGAGGATGACGTTGAAAAAATCGGGATGAATCTTGTAGGGGCGGCCCTTGCGGCTGCCTTTTTTACGATACTCTCCGGTATTCCGGAAAGGGCAGATACACAGGTCTGCCCCTACATCCCAAGTAAATTCGCGCGATTCCGATTCCGAGGAGGGGAAAATAGCGACTCGTTCTCTGACCCGAAGCTCATTCGTCACTCAGGCGCAATGATTCTGACTGTCGGAAAGTAGGTTTGATACCGGTTTTTATCTCGCGTCATCAAATCGAGACCGGAGACTGCGGCATGTGCTCCGATAAAAAAGTCAGGCAACGGGGAGCGCTTTTCACCTTTACGCTTTCGGTAATTCAGAAAAGCTTTGCCCGCAAGGAACAGGGCCTCCTTTGGAATGTCGAGCATCTGGAACCCGCTTTTCGCAAGCGCTGCCTCCAGCTCCTCGATCTTGTTAAAACCGATGGAAATTTCGGAATAGATGACTGGATTGATAAACAAAGGAGTGCGGACAGCATAGTCAGAAAGAGCGGACTCCGACCAGTCGGCCCAGACAGGATCATCGAGAAAAAGATCGAGGATGATATTGGAATCGACAAGCAGCCCGTTCATACCTCTCTGGTAAGCGCCATGATTTCGTCCGTAGTCATCCTGACCATCGCAACCCCTCTGAGCTTTTTAAACTTGCGACTCGCAGGCGCCGCGTTTTTCCGTTTTACCAAAATGACACGATCCCCCTCCTGCACAAAATCCACCTCTGTATCAGGAGTTATCCCCAGCTTTTCCCTGATGTTAACAGGTATCGTCACCTGCCCTTTGGTTGTCACTTTCATATTGTCCTCCGGTATTACGCATTACTGGTAAGAATACCACATCACTCTCGATAAATCAAATAAAGTTTCGGGACGTTCCTGAAAACGTTAAGTTATGAGCGCAGAGAAGGAAATTCCGATTCCGATTCCGATTCCGATTCCGAGGAAGGGAAAATAGCTGTTCATTCTCACATGCAAGGGAATCCTGACTATTCCGCCCCACTCCACCTCCGATGAACTAACAGCATTACCGGGTCGTTGCGTATATTTGTAACAGAATTCAGCAACAACGGCACTACAGAGCACGGCTAAACCGGCACGCCAGCGATGGTTAACAAAAGCGTTTTTACTCTCCTCATCTTTCTCTTGCTGCCCTTTGCAGCCATCCGCGCCAGTGA
>DRSQ01000246.1 GCA_011372505.1 Chlorobaculum parvum
CGTCGAGCGCCTGATTGAACCGGAAAAACAACGCCTCGATAACCTCTTCCTGAATAAGGGTTTCCCGGAATTTCCAGATGGTTTTGCTGTCCGGCACCTTGTCGCTGGATTTCAGACCGAGAAAGCGTTTGAAACTCAACCGGTCAGTCATCTGGTACTCCGTCTGATCGTCTGAAAGGTTGTACAGGCTCTGGAGAATAAGGAGTTTGAACATCATCAACCGATCAAATGGCGGACGCCCCATGCTCTTGCGGTTGGACGGCTTGGTGAAAGCCACTTCAAGGATGGGGGCAAACAGTTGCCAGTCGATATGCGCTTCAAGCTTGACAAGCGGATCCTTGAGTTTGGTAAGCCGTTCGAGCAGAAATTGTTCGTCAAACAGGCCAAGAGGGTTGATGTTTTTCATAGCAGTACAGTCGTGTTGATGGCTCCTGCGTCAAGATACGAATATTGCAGGTTTTAAACGCTGTTAAGCCGATATTTTTCAATATCTTATGTTATTGGAGACTTTTTAGAGATGCCCTTAATTCACACTTGAACCTTTACGCACTTCCTCACCACGACAACTCCGAAGGAGAAGTCTTCTCCTTACTCTTCGGAATCAGCTTTATTTCCAGCTCACAGCCGACAGCTTCTGCATATTTCCTGAGCGTTGTAAGAGAAGGAACATGCTTTCCGCCCGATTCCAAACGGGATATAGCACTTTTAGTAGTACCAATTTTATTGGCAATTGCTTCCTGAGTCAAACCTGATTGCTGGCGAGCAAGCAGCAACTCTCGCACAAGAGCATAAGATGGAGCTAAAGCCTCATATTCCTTCCGAAACTCTTCATCTTTTTTCGCTTCACGAAGAAACTCTTCGTGATCGTAGGCAACCGGTTTATACGTCAAATTATCCATTATGTACCTCTTTCATTTGTTTTCGAGCTATCTCCAGCTCTTTTTTCGGTGTGGCCTGAGTCTTTTTGATAAATGCGTGAAGAATGACGATTTGCTTGTTTTGTACAAAACAGTAAAAGGATCGTCCAATGCCATCTCTGCCACGCGCTCTGAGTTCAAACAAACCTTTCCCCATAGCTTTTGAATGCGGCATTCTCAGATCAGGACCAAACTCCATTAATAATTCGATCAAGCGAGCATAATCAGCCTGAATTGTCGTTGGCCAACGAGCAATATCCTCTTTGATTCGCGGATGAAAATACTCGATGTCATAGTTCATAGAACAAAAGTTAGCATTTTTGATAACTCTTCACAAATATTCAGTCCCCCCCTCACCACGACAACTCCGAAGGCGAAATCTTCTCTTCATTCCGCCGATCCTCAATCACCTCTCCGCTTCGCAACGTAATAACCCGATCAGCCATGCCCGCAATGGAAACGTTGTGCGTGATGACGAGCGTGGTGGTGCCGAGTTCGCGGTTGACTTTTTCAATCACTTCCAGCACGAGCTTGCCGGTAGTGTAGTCGAGCGCGCCGGTGGGTTCGTCGCAGAGCAGCAGTTCCGGGCGTTTGGCGACCGCACGGGCGATGGCGACGCGCTGCTGTTCGCCGCCGGAGAGCTGGGAGGGGAAATGGTTGATGCGGTCGCCAAGGCCGACGAGCCGCAACGCTTCGTCAGGCGGCATCGGGTTTTCGACCAGTTCGGTGACAAGCTGCACGTTTTCAAGCGCCGAGAGGCTTGAAATGAGGTTGTAAAACTGGAACACGAAGCCGATGGAGCGGCGGCGGTAGGCGGTCAGCCCCTCCTCACCCGAAGCGTTGATGTCCGCACCCCGGAAGGTGACTTTGCCGGTATCGGGCACATCGAGGCCGCCGACGATGTTCAACAGCGTCGATTTCCCGCTGCCCGACGCGCCAAGCAGCACCACGAGCTGACCCGCCCCGAAATCGAGCGAAATGTCGTGCAAAGCCTTGACGGTCACCTCGCCCATCAGGTAACTTTTCGACACCCCATCGACGGTTAGAACGGATTGACGCGCTTGATCGATCATCGGCACAAGCCTTCAGAAATTGGTTAAGAAAAACCTCTCCGAATCGAACCACTCCGCCGGAGAAAACATTCCTGAATGCTCCGGCATCCGCCCGATGGATTCAGCCGCGAGATTTGTATTTTCAGCTTTTCCATCGACAGCCGGAATCGCATGACACCACTTCTCTTTTTTATAGCGACTATCCTCTTCGCCGCCGGAGCGGCTGCGGGCGCGGTTGCCGTCAACGCGCTCCGCAAAAAGCAGGACGGAATCTGCCGCGGCAGCGTGCGCATCGGCCCATCGACGGTCGCCGGACGCGGCGCATTTGCGCTCAAGGTGATCAACGAAGGCGACATCATCGAACGCTGCCCAGCGCTTGAAGTGAACGAAAAAGATATCGGCGGCGAACTCTACAACTACGTCTTTTACGGCAGCGACGAAACCCGCAGACTCGTCGCAATGGGCTACGGCATGATGTTCAACCACTCCTCGACCCCCAACGTCACCTACTACCGCGAAGACACCCCAACCGGCACCGAGCTGGTACTCTACGCCCTCCGCAACATCAACGAAGGCGAAGAGATGTACTACAACTACGGCGACGAATGGTGGAGCTCAAGGGGAGAAAAAGCCGATTTTTAAGGCCTTTGCTGCCTTCGCCAGATCAGTCGGATCAGTCCGATCTGTCTAATCCGACTGATCTTCAAACTCACGCCCTCGCCGCTAAAATCCGCTGCATTGCCGCTGCGTCGAGCGGAGCGGCGTTGCTCTTGCTTCGCGTGGCAGCGATGATCTCCTCGAAATCCCCCTCGCTCACACCGAACTCGCCGAGACGCGGAAACGCGAACTGCTCTTGCCAGGCTTCAAGCTTTTCGATGAGGCGCTCACACGCTTCGGCTTCGCTTGAAAATGATTTGCCGGTGAGAATTCTGGCCGCGTTGGCAAATTTGGACAGGCCGACTGAAGGCTCCCCTTTTGCCTGAAGCTGGCGAATGTTCTCGCGAGTGGCTTCGCCGAGCAACGTGGCGCAGAGCGTACCGTGCGGAATGTCGAACAGGCCGCCGACCGACGAAGCGAAGCCATGCACGATGCCGAGTCCGGCATTGGCAAGCGCGATGCCAGACATCAGCGCCGCGTAGGCCATGTCGGCGCGCACGGCAACCGAAGCCGCACCGTCGCCGCTGGCAGCCTCGAACGAGCGGGCGAAGTGCTCCAG
>DRSQ01000247.1 GCA_011372505.1 Chlorobaculum parvum
GAACACCGATCCCTCCACCGCATAGCAGCTCCGCCCCGCGCCGTTGAGCGCAAGAGTCGCAAGCAGCCCGTGCGCAGAGCTGACGCACCTGTCACCCGTGTTCATCACCATGAAACAGCCGGTGCCATAGGTATTCTTAACCGACCCCGGCTCAAAGCAGCACTGCCCGAACAGCGCAGCCTGCTGGTCGCCCGCCACGCCCGCAATCGGCACGCCATCAAGCGCCGGAATCACACGCACCGCGCCGAACCCGCCCATTGACGGACGCGCCTCCGGCAGCATTGACTCCGGCACACCGAACAGCTCGCACAGCTCTGCGTCCCAACTCCGCTCGTGGATGTCGAACAGCAACGTCCGCGAGGCATTCGTCAAATCGGTCGCGTGAACTTCCCCGCCGGTCAGCTTCCAGATCAGCCACGTGTCGATGGTGCCAAACAGAAGATTAGACTGATCAGCTTCGGGATGCGCGTCGAGAATCCAGCGAATCTTCGTAGCGCTGAAGTAGGCATCAACCGGCAGCCCGGTCTTCGCGCGGATCGCCGCCTCCTCGCTGCGGTAGCGATTGCACAGCTCGGCTGTTCGGCGGCACTGCCAGACGATGGCCCGATGCACCGGCTCTCCGCTCCGCCGATTCCACACCACGGTGGTCTCGCGCTGGTTGGTGATGCCGATGGCTTCGATGTGACCCGAACACGTGCCCCGCACCTCGGCCACGCACTCGACCACCGTTTGCCAAATCTCCTCCAGATCGTGCTCGACCCATCCTGCCTGCGGATAGAATTGCGTCAGCTCTCGATACCCGCGGGCGAGCACCTCGCCCGTCCAGTCGTAGATCATGCAGGTGGTGCCAGTCGTGCCCTGGTCGATGGAAAGAATGGCCATAGAATTTGCGAGGAAAGGTTCAACGTGCTGTTGAAAAACAAGATACCGATTAACGGAGATATTCCGATCCGCGGACTATTCGAGAGTTGCGCAAAGCGTCGCCGAATCTTACCTTCAAATAAAACCAGAACAGCCCCCTGACCTACACGACCATGCCGCAACCGACGACTGACATCGCCATCCAGACCGACCGGCTCACCCGCTCGTTCGGCTCGCTTATCGCTGTGAAGGAGCTAAATCTGACGGTGCGGTCTGGCGAGATTTTCGGGCTGCTGGGGCCGAACGGGGCGGGCAAGACGACGACGATCAAGATGCTCACCACCATGCTGCCGCCGTCGAGCGGCGCGGCGACCGTGGCCGGGCACAGCATCCTCGGCGACAGCATCGGCGTACGCAAGCGCATCGGCTACGTCTCGCAGATGATTTCGGCGGACGGGGCGCTGACCGGCTTCGAGAACCTCTTGCTCTTCGCCCGCATCTACAATGTGCCGCGCCGCGAGCGTACGCAGCGCATCGACGAAGCGCTCGCCTTCATGGGCCTCACCGAGGCGCGCAACAAGCTGGTGCGCACCTACTCCGGCGGCATGATCCGGCGGCTCGAAATCGCCCTTTCGATGCTCCATCGCCCCGAAGTGCTCTTCCTCGACGAGCCGACCATCGGCCTCGACCCCGCCGCCCGCCTTCAGGTCTGGAAGCGGCTGAAAGAGCTGCTCGACACCTTCGGCACCACGATTCTGCTCACCACGCACGACATGGAGGAGGCCGAGGAGCTGTGCCATCGCATCGCCATCATGAAGGAGGGAGTCATCGCCGCCGAGGGGCCGGCAGAGGAGCTGAAGAGCCGCACCGGAACCCAATCGATGAACCAGGTTTTCATTCACTTTGCAGGAGAGTTCAGTGACAGCAAGCCAAACTTCCGCGACATCAACCGCGCCCGCCGGACGGCCAAACGGCTGGGCTGACAAGTTCGACCCCGCCGGGTTCCTGCGCGACACGGCGGCCATCATCGCCACCGAGCTGGCCAAGCTGCGCCGCGACCCGTCGGAAATCCTCAGCCGCTCGATCCAGCCCGCGCTCTGGCTGCTGGTCTTCGGCCAGGTCTTCGGGCGGATGCGGGCTATCCCCACCGGCAACCTCGACTACTTCAGCTTCATCGCCCCGGGCATTCTCGCGCAGAGCGTGCTCTTCATCGCGATCTTTTACGGCATCAACGTCATCTGGGAAAAAGATCTCGGCATTTTGCAGAAGCTGCTCGCCAGCCCCGCCCCGCGCAGTGCGCTCGTCTTCGGCAAGGCGGTCTCGGCGGGAATGCGCGCCATCGCGCAGGCCTTCATCGTTTATCTGATGGCGCTCGTCGCGGGCGTCGATCTGAGCTGGTCACCCCTCGCACTCGGCGGCGTGCTCGTCGCCATCGTGCTCGGCGCAGCGCTCTTCTCGACCTTCTCGCTCATGATCGCCTGCCTGGTCCGGTCGCGCGAACGCTTCATGGGCATCGGCCAGGTCATGACCATGCCCCTCTTCTTCGCCAGCAACGCCATCTACCCGATCTCAATCATGCCCACCTGGCTCAAAATCGTCGCCCACATCAACCCGCTCTCCTACCAGGTAGACCTCCTCCGCGCGTTGATGGTAAACGGCGGCGTAAGCACCTTCGGCATCGGGATGGATTTTCTGATGTTGACCGGAATGCTCATCGCGCTCATCGTCGTGACCTCGAAATTGTATCCGACGATTGTGCAGTGACACCCTTCACTCCCCCTGCTTTTCAGTGAGATACTTCCAGTACTTCGCTGGCATGTTGGATTGCTGGAGGCGGGGGTTTTTGCGTTCGGGAATGGCGATGGTCTTGAAGAAGGTTTGCCAGAGCTGCTGCACGGTCTGCTCTTCCGGGGAGAGTTCGGGGCGGCTGAACTGTTCGAGGGTACCGAAGCTGAGCGCGTGGCCATCCCAGTGGGCGGCACTGTGGCGGCGGGCGTCGTAGATGAACCACTCTTGGGCACGCAGTCGGCGGCTGAAGTGGCGGGCGATGGGCTGGATGACGTTGTGGTCAGGCTCCATCCGCGCCAGCCAGGTGCCGTCGCGGAGCTGCTCGAAACGCAACAGCCCTTTCATGCGGTGCAGCTCGCGCCCGGCTTTGCGGGCAGTGGCGACGACAGCCTTGACGTCCGGATGCGTCAGATAGCCGTTGACCCGGTCACCGTGCTCGAAGGCGAGCGCAATGTAGCGCAAAAAGCTCGTCTCCAGCTCGCCAGCCTCGGCCATCGTGAAGTACCAGGGCGTCTGCACTGCGTCGGGCGCGCGCTGCCGGAGGCGACGGAAAAGCGCTTCGGCGACGGCGGAATCGGTGCGCAAAAACAATCCTTCCTCGAACAGCGTATCCTGCCGGATGCCAAGCACAGTCTTTTCAGGATCATCGCCGCTGTCGAGAATCGCGGCAATAGCTGAAACGAGGCCTTCGGGCGTTCCGTCGTAGAGATACTTGTTCATGCTTGAAGAATAGGGCTTATGGGTCGCATAGGACAGATAGGACGAATGGGAAAAATAGAAAGAA
>DRSQ01000248.1 GCA_011372505.1 Chlorobaculum parvum
CGGCAAGTCGCCCGCCCCCCTGTCGGAGTCGCTCATCCCGCGCTGCGTGTACGCCCAGCCGTCGGTGGCGTCGGTCGGTCTGACAGAGGCGGTGGCGATAGCGGAGGGGAACGCGGTTGTGGTCGGGCGCTCGCAGTTTGCCGCATCGGGAAAGGCTAACGCTTACGGGCAGCTCGACGGGTTCGTAAAGCTTGTCTTCGACGCCGCAACCGGCAAGATGCTCGGTGGGCAACTCATTGGCCACGACGCGGTCGAACTGATCGGCGAGCTGGGTCTGTCGTGCCGCTATGGTATCACGGCGGCGGGGCTGGTCGGCACGGTACACGCTCACCCGACGCTTTCGGAGACGGTTCGCGAGGCAGCGTTCGCGGCGTTGCAAGCGATGGGGTGAAGTCATGCGAGGCTAGCCGGAGCGGGGCAGCCGCAAGGGACTTGCCCCTACATTCGATCGATCCGATATGTCCGATACGTCTGATCCGACTGATTTTCTTTCTTCCAAAATCACTCTTTTGCCGTAGGTTTTAGGTGTACTGCTTTTGCCTGATACATTCTTGAAAAGCGTTTGTTATGTCTATGGTAAAAGCATAAATTCAAAGTTCATTATTGATTTTTTCGTCTTTAGTCTTAACCAAGCAAGCCCCTGCCGGGAAACCGTGATCGGCGAGCCCGGGTCGGGTATTAACCAACCAATTAACTATGACCCAGACTGCCAAAGCCGCAAAAAAGACCACTTCAGCCAAGGCAACGGCCACTACGGAAGCCAAAGCCGTCGCAGCAAAGGCTTCGACTTCCGCCAGGAAGCCGGCTGCCAAAAAGAAGGGTGCCATGGCGTTTCCCTTCACCGCTATCGTCGGACAGGAAGAGATGAAGCTCAGTCTGATTCTCAACATCATCGATCCGAGGATCGGCGGCGTTCTGGTTATGGGTCATCGTGGAACCGGCAAGAGCACGACGGTTCGTGCGCTGGCTGAGGTGCTTCCGCTCATCGACCGCGTCAAGGGTGACATCTACAACCGTACCACCCAGCAGTATATCGAGATGGAGTCCGGCGCGAAGGGTGCTCCGGTCATCAAGGTTTCGGAAGTGAAGCTCGAAAAGATTCCGGTACCGGTGATCGACCTTCCGCTCGGCGCTACTGAAGACCGCGTTTGCGGAACCATCGATATTGAAAAGGCGCTCACTAGTGGTGTCAAGGCTTTCGAGCCTGGTCTTCTCGCTCAGGCCAATCGCGGTTTCCTCTATATCGACGAGGTTAACCTGCTCGATGACCACCTGGTTGACGTGCTGCTCGACGTGGCCGCCAGCGGCAAGAACGTGGTCGAACGCGAAGGTATCAGCATTCGCCACCCCGCCCGCTTCGTGCTGGTTGGTTCCGGTAACCCGGAAGAGGGTGAGCTTCGCCCGCAGCTGCTCGACCGTTTCGGTCTGCATGCCCGCATCATCACCATCAACGACGTCGAAAAGAGGGTCGAGATTGTCAAGCTCCGCCGCGAGTACGACGAGAACCCAGAAGCCTTTATCAAGAAGGTTGCCCGCCAGCAGCAGAAGCTCCAGAAGGAGATCGTCGCAGCCCAGAAGCTCTTGCCGAAGGTTTCGATGGACGACTCGGTGCTGACCGATATCGCTCGCCTCTGCATGGCTCTCGGTATCGACGGCCATCGCGGCGAACTGACCATTACCCGTACCGCTCATGCCTATGCCGCGCTGCAGGGCGATACGACTGTAACCATGGAGCACGTTCGCGCAATTGCAGGACTCTGCCTCCGCCACCGCCTGCGCAAGGATCCGCTCGAAACTGTCGATGCGGGTGAAAAAATCGAACGCGAACTCGCAAAAGTATTGGGAGAAGCTGAAGCAGTAGCATGATAGCATTTACCGACATAGTAGGAATGAATCTGGCCAAGCAGGCGCTTATGCTCTTGGCCGTCGATCCCTCCCTTGGTGGTGTCGTGATTCCTTCGGCCGTAGGGTCGGGAAAATCGACTCTGGCAAGGGCATTCGCTGATATTCTGCCTGAAGGCACTCCGTTTGTGGAGCTGCCGCTGAACGTAACTGAAGATCGTCTGATTGGCGGCATCGATCTCGAAGCGACTCTTGCCTCCGGCCAGCGCGTCGTGCAGCATGGCGTGCTTTCAAAGGCGCACAAGGGTGTGCTCTATGTCGATTCGCTCAGCCTGCTCGACAGCTCTGCTGTGTCGCACATTATGGATGCCATGAGTCGAGGCGCAGTCATCGTGGAGCGTGAGGGTCTCAGCGAAGTGCACCCGGCCGATTTCATGCTGGTAGGTACCTACGATCCGAGTGATGGCGAGGTGCGCATGGGCCTTCTCGACCGTATCGGCATCATCGTACCGTATACGGCACAGAACGACTACCGTGTCCGCAAGCAGATCGTCAGCCTCGTGATGGGCACTCGAGACGCGGAGGACACCGAGGACGAGCTGCGTATGCTTCGTGGTATCATCGGCGCTGCCAGGGAGCAGTTGCCCCACGTCTCGATCACCAAAGAGCAGATCAAAGGCCTCATCCAGACTGCTATCAGTCTTGGTGTCGAGGGCAACCGTGTCGATATTTTCGCGATTCGCGCCGCCCTTGCAAACGCTGCGCTCAGCCAGCGCACCGAGGTCGATGAGGAAGATCTGAAACTGGCCATGAAGCTGGTGCTGGTGCCGAGGGCAACCCGCATGCCTGAGCGCGAACCCGACGAGGATGAGATGCAGCAGGAAGAGCCTCCACCGCCGGAAGAGGAGCCTCAGGACGAGGCCGAGGACGAAAACGCACCTCCAGACGAGTCGGACTCCGATGCCGACGAAGAGCAGGAGGACAATCCCGACATGATCGAGGAGCTGATGATGGATGCGGTCGAGACCGAACTTCCCGACAACATCCTCAACATCTCGCTCGCCTCCAAGAAGAAGGCCAAGTCCGGAAGCCGTGGCGAGGCGCTCAACAGCAAGCGCGGACGCTTCGTGCGTTCACAGCCCGGCGAGATCAAGAGCGGCAAGGTCGCGCTTATCCCGACCCTCATATCCGCCGCGCCGTGGCAGACGAGCCGCAAGGCTGAGAAGGCGAAGAAGGGCATCAAGACCGGCGCGCTGGTCATCAGCACGGACGACGTCAAGATCAAGCGGTTCCGCGACAAGTCCGGTACGCTTTTCATCTTCATGGTGGACGCCTCTGGCTCGATGGCGCTGAACCGTATGCGCCAGGCCAAGGGCGCGGTCTCCAGCCTGTTGCAGAACGCCTATGTGCATCGCGACCAGGTGGCTTTGATCTCGTTCCGCGGCAAGCAGGCGCAGGTGCTCCTGCCGCCCTCGCAGAGTGTGGATCGCGCCAAACGCGAGCTCGATGTGCTGCCCACCGGCGGCGGAACCCCGCTCGCCTCGGCGCTGCTCACCGGCTGGGAAACCGCCAAGCAGGCGCGCACCAAGGGTATCACGCAGATCATGTTTGTCATGATCACCGATGGCCGCGGCAACATCCCGCTGGCCGCCGCCGCTGATCCCACGGCAGGCAAGGCCCCCAAGGACGAACTCGAGAAAGAGGTCGAGGCACTCGCCGTTTCGATTCAGTCCGACGGCATTGCCTCCATCGTGGTTGATACCCAGATGAACTACCTCTCAAGAGGCGAAGCTCCCAAGCTCGCCCAGAAGCTCGGAGGCCGCTACTTCTACCTCCCTAACGCCAAAGCCGAGCAGATTGTCGATGCAGCGTTGAGCTGATCCCGCCTTTTTGTCACGTACCGTCCCGATGTGGGGCGGTGCGATGACTTCGCCGGATTTCTTTCCATTTTCGTCCTGTGACATCCTGAACGTGTCTTTTCCATTGACAAAAGCGGAGGGTGTTTTGATTGGTGATTGATTTCGGCCCGCATTCACAAAGCGCCGGAGAGTGCTGATTCTCTCGATTAGCTGTGTTAATTACCGCTATTTTATGCCCTTGACCACTAACTACATATAGGTGAGCTTAGGAATTAATTCCGTCTTTTATACATTAGGACAACGTCGGGAGGGGTGATTTTCGTATTACGCCAAACGGTTTTAAAAAATGTTCGTAGAATTACCTGAACATGGCACAAAGACGTAAAATTACGGCTATTGTCGGCCTTGAGCAGTACAATGCCGGCCTATGGAGGAAGATCAAGAACATGCTCGACAAGGATGCTGAGCTGATTCAGTTGAGCGATGTTGATCTCGAAAAGCAGAATCCCGAGGCGGCTACGGCTATTCGTGAGGCTGACTGCGTGTTTATGAGCATGATCAACTTCAAGGAGCAGATCGACTGGTTCAAGGAGCAGCTCGATCAGGCTTCCAACGAAAAAACCATCTTTATCTTCGAGTCGATGCCGGAGGCGATGGCGCTCACCAAGGTCGGCAGTTATCAGGTGACTGAAGGCAAATCGGGGATGCCTGACATGGTCAAGAAGATCGCCAAGATGCTGGTGAAAGGGCGCGACGAGGATGCGCTCTACGGCTACATGAAGCTGATGAAGATCATGCGTACCATCCTGCCGCTGGTGCCGAACAAGGCGAAGGATTTCAAGAACTGGCTGATGGTTTACTCCTACTGGCTCCAGCCGACGCCGGAGAATATCGTCAATATGTTCCGCCTGATCTTGCGTGAGTATTTCGATTCGGATGTCAAGGTCGAGCCGATCGTCGATGTGCCAAACATGGGGCTATACCATCCCGATGCTAAGGAGTATTTCAAGGATGTGAAGAGCTTCAAAAGCTGGTCCAAGAAGCGCGGTGTGAACTTCGACAAGTCGCAGAAGATGGCGCTGCTCTTTTTTCGCAAGCATCTATTGCAGGAAAAAACCTATATCGATAACACTATCCGCACGCTTGAAAAGCATGGAGTGAATGTGTTTCCGGCTTTCGTGATGGGGGTCGAGGGGCACGTTCTCGTGCGCGACTGGCTGATGAAAGAGAAGATTGACCTGCTCGTGAACATGATGGGGTTCGGCCTCGTCGGTGGCCCGGCAGGTTCGACCAAACCCGGCACGGCAGCTGATGCACGGCACGAGATTC
>DRSQ01000249.1 GCA_011372505.1 Chlorobaculum parvum
ACCGCTGGCGACATCTGGTTTGCTGCTTCTTCCATTCCCTTGTCTCTCGATTGAATAATAGTTGTTACGCTATGGCTGCCTTGCGAGTCTGATCGAGCACCTGCTGGGCATCGACACTCTGATCGACAAGCTTCTTCAGAGCCTCTTCGCGCGAAATACCAAGTCCTTCCATGCGGATCAACTCCTGAACCTTCATCAAACCACCGATCAGCGCCTCGGGACGCGGAGGGCAGCCAGGAACATATACATCCACCGGAATAACCCGATCAACGCCCTTCAGCACGTGGTATCCGTGATCCCAGTACGGTCCACCGCAGTTCGAGCAGCTTCCCATCGAAAGCACGTAACGAGGCTCAGGCATCTGTTCGTAGAGCGTCACCACCCTCTCGGCCATCTTCATGGTCACGGTACCAGCCACAATCATGAGATCAGACTGACGGGGGGAGGAACGCGGAAAAATCCCGAAGCGCTCGAGATCGTAGTTCGATGCGTTGGTTGCCATCATCTCGATAGCACAGCATGCAAGACCGAACCCCATAGGCCAAAGAGAAGAGAGGCGGGCCCAGTTCATCACATTGTCAACCGATGTTACAAGAACATTCCGATTCGATACCTTTGCATCAAGCAAACCCATAGCGTGTGTAATCGATGATGATTGAAAGATTATCCGTTCGAACTGCCAGAAGACTGACGACGTTTCGGCAGCTCCGGCATTTTCGGGATATTCGGAGTCGGACGCACCCAGTCCAGATCACCCTTCACCCATGCATAAACAAGACCCAGCACCAAAATGCCGGCAAAAATCAGCACTTCGACAAGCGCAAACGTACCAAGCTCCTTGAATACGGTTGCCCAGGGGTAGAGGAACACAACCTCGACATCGAAAATGATGAAGATAAGGGCGACAACGTAAAAGCGGATATTGAACTTGACCCAGGCACTACCCACAGCCGGCTCACCGCACTCGTAGGTTGAAAGTTTTTCCTCATTCGGCCGGCTCGGACGGAGCATTCGCGCCGTCAGGTAACCACCTGCCACGAACACGATACCGAGCATGAGAAACACGAAAACGGCACCAAAATTGCTTAACGTCTGATCCATGTTCAGCTGTTTGACATTAAAAGGAAAGGGAGTTTCTGGCTCCCTTTTCTATGCAGGGCTTGAAAAGCCTCTGAATCAAGTGCCGCAAATATAAGAATAAAAACCGTTCAACCCGAGAGAAAAAGCTGTTTTTTTCAGACAAAAACACGCAGACAAAAAAAACAGCACGCCCACTTATTCAAAGCAAACGCAATCAACAGCCTTAATATTTTAACTTTCAAGCATTTTCACCAAAAACCTTTAACCCAAGAATTCTAAACAATCGGACAAGCATCACCATTGCCAGTATGGAAAGAATCGCAATGACAAGCACAACCAACTGCCATACAGGCAAAATCCGTTCAAGCACTGGTCCCAGCACAGCAGCAAGCACCATCCAGATTATGGGCGTCCAGGCCACGGCAAACACCACCGGCAAGCCGTTTTTCATAAATTGCTTCTTTTTATCCTCGTCCTGAAAAAAAAGCTTCATCGTTCTTGATCGTTGTTCATTGGTTCATTCGGAGCAGAACAGGCGCTCAGGGCAACAGTTCGGCAATCTGGGCAGCCACATCGGGCTCCATTTCCTTGAGCAGCTCATACTCACCTCTCAGACCCTTGATATCGCCGCGCGACAGATAATACATGGCCAGCTTGCAATGCACCTCAGTGTTACGGGGCTGAAGCTCAAGGGCCTTATCAAGTGCTTCGAGCGCATTATCGTTCTCACCAAGATCCATATAGACATCGGCAAGGACGCACCAGGCATCGACGAATGCTGGATCCAGCGCCAATGCCTTCTTGAGCACTTTGATCGCGGCCTCCTTTTTGGCTATCGAGAGCAGTACATAACCAAGATGGCGATAAGCCTGCAAAAATTCGGGATCGAGCGCAACCGTAAACACCAGATCGGTACCCGCCTGACGATACTGCCCGGTCGAAAGCAGCGCCACCGCCCGAGCGTATCGAATGCGCGGCTCTCTCGACGCCAGACCGGCCAGCGGATCAAGCAATTCGATTGCCTGCTGGAACTCCCCTGCTTCGATATTTTTGAGAGCCTCCTGGTACTGCTCTTCGCGAAGGACTGGATCGTTATGATTTATTGTATCCATAGTTATTTCTCAGTTTCATCGGCACCGAACGCACGGAGCTGGAGTTCAAGCACGTCAAGTTCACCGGCAATTTTTGACGCAAGCCACGAAGTAAATGCCGGCGAGTCGTTAACGCATGGAATATAGCGTTTCGTCGCGACGCTCGAACGATCGAGCAACCTTTTGGACTCGTAATCGGTCTCGCTGTTATCGGCGAAATAACCGAACGGAAACATCGCGAGCGAATCAAACCCTTCCTCTTCAAGCTCACCGATAGCCCTCTCAACGGTCTCGGGCGTCCACTCTCCTCCCCTGCTGTGGTTCAGGCAACCGACCTTGATCTCATCGAACGGATTTCGCGAATCAGCCATGATTTTATCGCGCATGATCCGGTAGAACTCGAAGGTCTCCTCCAAGCCGGTAAACACCGACGGCTTTCCCCCCCTCCGGTTGCGAACGATAGTGCCATGAATCACCAGCACAAGCCCCTTGCGTCCCGGCTGTTTCCCCGAGCCGAACACCCCGAACAGGTGATCAAGATAGAGGCGATGCAACGCTTCGTCTTTCCAGAGGCCGCGCACGACACGGAGAAATCCGAGGTGCCCCTCCCCCAAAAGGTCGGTCGCCATCTGGCAGGCTGGGCCGCATGAAAACGCCGACTCAATCGGAATCATCGGCACAATCAGTAGACCGTCCGAGCGGTGCCGGGCCTTCTCGATTACCTCTTCCAGAAATGGCGGCACAAAGTAGTACGCATCCACGAGCTCGATTTCAACATCACCAGCAAGCTCCGGATTGCGCCGAAACTCATCAGCAACTCCCCGGGTCTGGCTCCGGTTGATTTCGACCAGCCGCGAACGATACTGGTGCAGCTTCCAGTCAAGATAGTGCTTGGCGGAACGGTAATCGGCAAGCATGTAGATCAGCAACTTAGGCAACTGCACGATCTGCCGGGTCACCACCTCGACGATCTTTCGGGAACTCGGCCAGAGCGCACGCACAGAAAGCTTTTCGACCTCGCCATACGTCACCAGCACCACCGTGTAGCGCCGTTTCCTCATAGGGTAAGCCACCATTTGAATTCAAGGTACATCATCAGAAACCCGATGATGCCGCCCACCAGCGTCTGCATGAAATTGTGCGCTCTGAGGTGAATGCGCGACCACATCAGCAACGGCATAAACACAAGAAGTCCAAGAAACTGCGGGCCGAAAAACAGCACCAGAAGCGCAATCGACGATGTAAGAGAAAAAAGATGAATGCTGATCTTCCACTGAAGAGTAACCAGCAGAATGACGACGGTATTGACCGCATTGAAAAACAGAATCCCGGAAAGAAAACGCGGGGAATCGAGCTGCTTCATCAACTCGTAGCCGATCAGGTTCAGGCCGACAAGCACAAACAGCGGCAGAAAGCGCTGCTCCCTGAAGCTGATGTTGTAATCCGAAACCTTGCCGATTTTCTTCAAGCCGTAAATCAGAAACATCGGCGCGATGGTTGCCGCCAGAAAAAGCACGGTAAGCCACTCGTAGTGGCGAGGCTCCTCACGATAACCGATCAGCACAACAAACAGATAAACTGCCGGCGCCACGACGACAGGACTGATAACCCATGAAACCAAAGAGGCGAACCGGCGTATATCGAAGTGCATCAGAGAATCTGTAAGTGAAAAAAAGAGGTCTGATCGACCAATTTCAGGAGTTTGAGAAGATAACGCTTTCCAGCACAAACCGAAAGCAACAGATCACGCCAACACTTCGCTCATGGCTTATGATTCAGAGAGTATTCAGCGCCTGTCGCCTCAATCGGTGCGCATTCAATGCTTGTAAGAAATCCGCTTTCAAATCGCGATCAGGAAAATTCGAGAAGATTATGTATTATCACGGGAAACCACGTATATTGGCGTTTTTTAACGCGAGAGTGGTGAAATTGGTATACACGCTAGTCTTAGGAACTAGTGCCGTGAGGCGTAAGGGTTCGAGTCCCTTCTCTCGCACCATACGTTCTTTGACATCATGAAAAACCGTCGTAAGCGTTTCGAGTACAAGGCGGAAGGAGCGCAGAACCCGGAGCGTACTGGTAGTACGTGAGGATTTCGAGCATCGCCCAACGCCGTAATCGAATTGCAGAACAGGTTTTTCATGATGGACTCATGCCAAAGTGGCGGAATTGGTAGACGCGCTGGACTCAAAATCCAGTGGGCGCAAGCTCGTGTGGGTTCGAGTCCCACCTTTGGTACGCAGTGATTTTTCAAGCCCCCTCTAAAATGTGTCATGATCCCGGCAACCCGTAAGACCGGATCACAAGATCAGCAGAGATTTCCCATGCAACGAATGTACTCCCCCTGGCGCGAAGTGTATATGGACTCGTTCAAGGATGAAAAACACCCGAAGCCGGAGAAAGGCAAGTCCGTCTTCGCCGACATTCCGCCGGAGCAGGATGAAGAGCGCTACGTGCTCACCCGTGGCGAGTACTGCTTCGCCATCCTGAACCTCTACCCGTACAACTGCGGCCACCTGATGGTCATTCCCTACAAGCAGACCCCGGAGTTCAGTGATCTGGACGACAAGACCATGCTTGAAATCATGCAAATCTCCGACCTCTGCATGAGGGCGCTCAAAATCACCCACAAGCCGCAGGGCTTCAACTTTGGCGCGAACCTCGGCAAGGTGGCCGGCGGAAGCGTCGATACGCACATCCACTTCCACATCGTGCCCCGCTGGGAGGGCGACACCAACTTCATGCCGGTGCTTGGCGAAACCAAGGTGCTCTCCAACGACCTGCGCCGAACCTACGTCCAGCTCAAAGAGACCATCGACAAGCTCAAAAACGAGCAGGCCTCGTAACCCGAGCGCATGGAATCGGCCCCCTGCCCTTTCTCCGGAAGCCGGGAGTTCACCCCGCTCTTGCAGGTTCCCGACCGATTCAACCTTCACGGCAACTCCTGGCAGCTCGTCCGCTGCAACACCTCCGGCCTCGTGATGCTCAACCCCCGCCCCGCACCGGACGAAATGGCCGCCCACTACCCCGCCGAATCGTACGATCCTTTCCTGAACCAAACCAACTCCCGCTCACTGCGCGACAAAGCCTATCTTACGATCAGCAATCTGCTGCTGGCGGGAAAAGCAAGGATGGTGATGAAGGGGATCAGCAAACCTGCTGTCGAAACGCAGATGCTCGAAGTCGGCTGCTCGACGGGGCGACTGTTGGTGCGGATTCACAAGGATTTCAGCATTCCGGCGGAGAATTTATGGGGAATCGAACCCAACCAGAACACCGCATCGGCAGCCCATGCCGCCGGACTCGTGCACGTTACTGAGACGGAATTACCGGACAGCGATTTCGACTGCCGCTTCGACCGGATCGTCTTCTGGCACGCCCTCGAACACCTGCACCGGATAGGCGAAAATCTGGACAAAGCACATGAGCTTCTCGATGCGAACGGCCAGCTCATCATCGCCCTTCCCAACATCCAGAGTCACGACGCCCGACGGTACGGCGCGAACTGGATCGCCCTCGACGCCCCTCGCCACCTCTACCACTTCACCCCGGACACACTCGAAGCGCTCCTGAACAGGCATGGATTTGAGATGATCGAAATCGGCAGGTGGATCCCCGACACGCTCTACAACGTCTGGTACAGCGAAAAGCTGAATCGCGAGATCAACGGAAAAACGTTTGGAATCGGCGGAATTGCACGAGCCGCGTTACGTACGAGCGGATCGTTTGTAGTGGGACGTGATCCGAAACGAGCATCAAGCATCGTCGTCCGTGCGGCAAGAATGAGGGGATAATCACCTGCGCAGGATTATGGTTGACAGATTATGAACGTCTTTCGTAGGGGTAGCCCTTGCGGTTACCCTCCCCCGATACCAATCCCGATTTCAACCAGCCTCACATCTCCAGCCCCGGCGGATTGATGCGGCCAAGTGACTTCTCAAGTTCAGTGGAGGCAATCAAGTAATCGTACACTGCTTGCAGGTAGTTGGTTTTGGCGGTCTGCAACTGGAGTTCAGCATCGGTCAACTCCAGTCGTGAACCGATGCCTTCACGCAGGCGCAGCCGGGTAATACGGTAGCTACGCTCGGCGACAGCGATGGTTTTCGACTGCACGTCGATGCGCTTGCGAGCCTCGATAAGGTTCGAGAGGCGAACCTCAACGTCGGCCCTGACCTGCGCTTTCAGGTCTTCGTACCGGGTTCTCTGCTGCAAACGGTTGATCTTGGCCTGCTCGATCCGCGAGCTGGTTGCAAAACCCGAAAAAATGGGCACGCTGAGTTGCAGCCCCACAGAGGATGAAACCGGCCAGCGGGTTGAATCAAGAGCTGTGTCGTCGTCAAACTGGGTCTGCGCCTGGAGCTGACCGAACGCGCTAAGCACCGGCAAACCCTCGGAGCGTGCGGCGGTTACCTTTTCATTCTCCGCTTCGACCTGAAGCCCCAGGCTTCTGACGTCGGGACGGTTATCGAGCGCCTCTCGATACGCAGCAGCAACTCCCTGCGGAACAGGAATTTCATGGAACGCCAGCGAATCGGAAAGCGCGAGCGGAGTATCCTGCTCGATCCCCATGACAACCTTCAGTTTCGTGGCTGCGATGGACTCTCCGTGACGCACACGAATCAGATCCGGCTTGAGGTTCTCGACTGAAAGCCAAGCCTTGAGCGTATCGATGTCGGCCGCAACTCCCTGCCGGAACAGGGCATCAGTATCGCGCTGCGCCTGCTCCCAACGGGCAATACTCTGCTCGACAAGCTTACGGTTTTCAGAAGCGATCAGAACGTCGTAATAGGCCCGGCGGATTGAAGTCACCACCTCAGCGTTGGTGTTGCGATACAACTCGTCGCTGATCTCGCGCACCAGCCCGGAAGCCTTGATGCCCGCGAAAGCCGAGAGCTTGAAGATATTCTGGTTGAGATTGAGCGACGCAACCGATGAGTTGTCTGAACTGATCTCGATCGCCTGCGTGCCTCCGGTGCTACCGAAAATGGTTGACGGCAAAAAGATCACTGATGGCTTCAGCGTGCGGGTGTAAGTCAAACTCGACGAAAGATGCGGCAGAACCGCAGCCCACGACTCCCGAACCTTCTGCCCCGCCATCCGCTTGTCCAAGCGCGCAATCTCAAGCTGCCGGTTATGCTGCAACCCGATCCGGACGGCATCGTCAAGACTGATAACAAGCGGCGCTGCTTTGGGCTGCTCCGATCCGACGGGCATTTCAGCTTCAGTTTCAGGCTTGGTTTCGGCGAAGGCCGGCCACGCCAGGCAAAGCGTAAGAAAAAGAGGAATGAAAAATCTGAGCAGGCTCATGGCAGGATGTGAATTATGGTTGTGCTTCAAATATACCACCGGCTTCCATGCGATGCAATCAATCCCCGTACCGATCCTTCCACAACGATTCCAGCCGTTCGCGTATGAACTTCTCCCTTCCTTCGCCGGTGGGGCGGTAGTAGGCTTTTGGCTCCATCTGTTCGGGGAAATAGTGCTCCTCGACGAAGTGGCCGGGATAGCTGTGCGGGTAGCGGTAGCCTTTACCGTAGCCGCTCTCTTTCATCAGGTCGGTCGGGGCGTTGCGCAGATAGAGCGGCGGCACGGCGTTAGCGGCGCCTTTTTTGACCTCCGACAGCGCCTCACCGATGCCCTCGTAGCTCGCATTGGATTTCGGGCACGAGGCCAGGTAGGTCGCGCCCTGCGCCAGGTTGATGCGCGCTTCGGGCAGACCGATCAGCTCGACGGCGTGGAACACTGAAACGGCGAGCGTGAGCGCATAGGGGTCAGCATTGCCGATGTCCTCGCTGGCGAAGATCACCATGCGGCGGGCGATGAACTTCGGGTCTTCGCCGCCGTCGATCATTTTGGCCATCCAGAAAAGCGCCGCGTCAGGGTCGGAGCCACGCATCGATTTGATGAAGGCCGACACCGTGTCGTAGTGCGCCTCGCCGCCTTTGTCGTAGGCCGGAGCGCGGTGCTGGAGCGCTCGATCGAGCAGCTTGCGGTCGATCACCACCGGCACAGCTCCGCGCGGCGCGAGCGACAGGGCGGCTTCGAGCGCATTGAGCGCCTTGCGCGCGTCGCCCGCCGCGTAAGCGAGCAGAAACTCCATGTCGCGCACCTCGACTCCGGCGGCGGCGAGCTGCGGATCGTTCCCGATGGCCCGCTCGACGACGCGCTGCACCTCGGCCTCGCTGAGCGGGTTGAGGATATAAACCTGCATCCGGGAGAGCAGCGCGCGGTTCACCTCGAACGACGGATTCTCGGTAGTCGCGCCGATGAGCACGATGAGGCCCTGCTCGATGGCGTGGAGCAGCGTGTCCTGCTGCGCCTTGTTGAAGCGGTGGATTTCGTCGATGAAGAGCAGCATCTGCCGCCCGTCGATGGAGCGACTTTTCTGCGCGACTTCGAGCACGCGGCGCACATCCTTGACGCCTGCATCGGTCGCCGAGAGCTGCTCGAAGCGGTAGTTCAGCG
>DRSQ01000250.1 GCA_011372505.1 Chlorobaculum parvum
AGCGGGTTGGGCGACATCGCGGCATCCTGGCTGGGCAATGGCTCCAATGCCCCGATCTCTCCCGAGGCTGTAACGAATCTGGTCGATAGTGATCAACTTGCCGCCTTCGCCTCCCAATTCGGGCTTTCCGCGGAGAGTGCGAAAACCGCAGTCGCCAGCGCGTTGCCGGAGATGGTGGACAAAGCAAGCCCTGGCGGTTCGCCGCTCGAAGGCATCCTCGGCAATATCGGCAGGCTGGGCGGACTGTCGGATATCGTGAACAAGTTCATTTGAACGGTCGAAAACAGAACGTAACAGCGGAAACGCATGAAGAGCCGGATGACCTCCGGCTTCACTTTTTTTATGCGAAAATCCGCAATGGGGTAGGGATTATCGATCAGAAGGTGAAGGGATAGCATAAGAGGGTGTACATTGTGCTACCACGCAACAAGATCGATTCTTCGTACGGGCGCTTCGCGAAGCGCCCCCACAAAACCTCAATCCTTCTTCTCCCGTCTTCTCACCTTCCGGCAAGTCCCGGAGGACTCGTCCCTGCACCAGAGCTTTACGCCCCGGCTCCACGCCTCCCTGCCAATGATGTGCGCAGCGACTGGGGCGGTCAGAAAGAGGAAGATGATGATGGCGGCGGCGCGGAAGGTGATGGCGGCGTCCTGCCAGAAGAGTACCGTGCCGGTGAGCACCAGGCCGATGCCAAGGGTGGAGGCTTTGGTGGTGGCGGACATGCGGGTGTAGAGGTCGGGCATCCGGATGATGCCGAGCGCGGAGAGCAGAATAAAAATCGTGCCCGCGAGAATGAAAACGCCGCTGAGAATTTCGGTCATGACCGCCTCCTTCGTTCGAGGTAGTAGGCGAACGCCACCGTGCCGAGGAAGGCGAGCAGCGCCAGAATGATGCCCACGTCGAGAAAGGCGGTGTTCGCGTTCAGAATCGAATAGACCGCGATGAAGGCAATCGTGTTGGCCGAGAGCAGGTCGAGCGCGACAATGCGATCCTCGATCTCCGGGCCGATGAGCAGCCGTAGAAAAATCAGCAAAATGGAGAGGCCGATGATCGACAGGGCAATCGTGGCCGACAGTTCGATAAAGCTCATCGCATCACCTCGATCAGTCGTTTTTCCAGGCCATCTTTCAGCTCGCGCATGAAGTGCTCTTCGTCTTGCAGGTACATTACGTGGACATAGAGGATTTTCCGGTCATCCGAAACGTCGAGGCTCAGCGTACCGGGCGTCAGGGTGACCAAGTTGGCGAAGAGCGTGATTTCCAGGTCGCTCTCGACATCGAGCGGCACCTCGACGATGCCCGGTTCGAGGTAGTTTTTCGGTGTCAGAATATCGAACGCCACGCGAAGATTGGCCAGAATCAACTCCTTGAGGAAGTAGAGCACGAAACCCGCAACCTGCGTTATCTTCGAGAAATAGGTCTCCTTGCCGAATGCCGAGCGCGACATCCAGAGGATCAGGTAGCCGACCACCATGCCGGAGATGAAGCTCGGCGCGCTGCTCTCGCCGGTGAGCAGCATCCATGCGAAGGCGAGCAAAATGTTGAAGAGAAACTGACTCACAGGCCACCTCCCAACACCGCGTTGCGGTAGCTCTCGACGTCGAGCAACTGCCCCGCCGCTCGGGCGGAGAGTTCATAGACCGGCTCGAACGAGAGGCCTAAAAAAACAATCACCCCGCAGAGCATCACCACCGGAAGGTAGAGCATCGCCGTGCGTCCACCGCCCTGCACCTCGTCCGTCACCTTGACGACGCCGGGGTCGTCCTTCCAGAACGCTTCGTTCCAGATTTTAGTCATCGAAAAGAGCGTGAGCAAACTCACCACGAGCGCCGCGCCGGTCACGAAATAGTGCCCGCTTTCGAGGCCTGCGCGAATCACCATGAGCTTGGCCCAGAAGCCCGACAGCGGCGGAATGCCCGCGAGCGCGAGCGCCGAGACGAGGAAGAGTGAGGCGAGCAACGGTTCCGTGCTGTACAGCCCGCCGATCTTCTTGAGCTGGAACGCGCCAGTCTTGTGGCGGACGATGCCACTGATGTAAAACAGACTGGTCTTGGCGACGATGTTGTGCACGATGTAGAACAGCCCGCCCGCAATGGCCAGCGGAGACTGGATCGCGATGGCGAAGAGCATATAGCCGATCTGGCTGACGATATGGAACGAGAGCAGCTTGCGCAAATCGTACTGCGCCGCCGCGCCGAGCACGCCCACCACCATCGTCAGTGGCGCGATCCAGAGCAGAATGCGAAAAATCGCTTCCGACTCGGGACCGGTGAAGACCGTGGTGAAAACGCGCATGATCGCATAGACGCCGACCTTGGTGAGCAGCCCGGCGAAGATGGCCGACACGGCGACCGGCGGCGTATGGTACGAGGCCGGAAGCCAGAAAAAGAGCGGGAAAATCGCCGCCTTCACGCCGAAAGTGACGAGCAAGAGCACCGCCACCACCGGCAGCAGTTCACGCTGCTCAATCATCGGAAGCCGCGCCGAGAGGTCGGCCATGTTCAGCGTTCCCGCGACTCCGTACAGGATGCCGACCGCCGAGAGGAAAATCGCCGATGAGAGCAGATTGATCGTCACGTACTTGACCGACCCTTCGAGCTGCCGCGGCGATCCGCCGAGCGCGAGCAGCACGAAGGAGCTGATGAGCATCACCTCGAACCAGACGTAGAGGTTGAAGAGGTCGCCGGTCAGGAACGCGCCGTTGATGCCGACGAGCAGCAGTTGCATGAGCGGATGGAAGAAGAAGCGCTCTCGCTCGCGGTCGATGCTGCCGAGCGAGTAGATCGAGGTGGTCAGGCCGATGAGCGCCGTGGCGGCGACCATCACCGCCGAGAGCAGATCGGCCACGAGCGTGATGCCGAACGGAGCCACCCACCCGCCAGCCTGAAGCGTGAGGATGCCGCCCGCATACACCCGCGCAAGCAGCGCAACAGCCACCGCTGCCTGCGCGAGCGACGCGCCAAGCCCGAGGCCGCGCTGCACGCCGGGGCGCTCCCGAAACGGCAGCATGACGAGCGCCGTCACGAGCGGCAGGAGGATCGGCATGACGAGTAGCAGTTTCACGACTCACCTCCATCGATGCGGTCGGTCTTGTGCATCGCTTCAACGTCGTCCGTGCCGAGTTCCTCATAGCTCCGCCGGAACAGCACGATGGCGAAGGCCTGCAAGCCGAAGCCGATGACGATGGCCGTCAGGATCAGCGCTTGCGGCAGCGGGTCGGAAAACGGCTCGGCGAGGGCCGTCGCTTCTTCAGGCACGAAAGCCGGAGCGCCCTTGGTCAAGCGCCCGGCGCTGAAGATCAGCATGTTGGCCGCGTGGCCGAGGAACATGATACCGAAGATCACCTTCACCAGACTGCGACGCAGGAGCAGATAGATTCCGGCGGCGTAAAACAGGCCGGTGATGAGCGCGAGCAGAAGCGTCATGGTTCATCCTCCCCGGCGAGCGAAAAGACGATTTTCAGGGTGATGCCGAGCACCAGCAGATAGACCCCGACGTCGAACAGCAGCGGCGTGCCGACCTTGCCAATCACCGGAATGCCGGTCTTGACCCAAACGCTCTGCATGAACTCCATGCCGCCCAGAATCGACGGCAGCGTGCTCGCAAGCGCCACGCCGAGACCCGCGATCACCACCGTGAGCGGCTCGAAGCGGAACACGCGCCGCGCCTCGGTAACGCCGTTGGCGATGAAGTAGAGCGCATAGGCCGCTGCTGCAACCAGCCCGCCCGCAAAACCGCCGCCCGGCTCGTTGTGCCCACGCAGCAAGAGGAACACCGAAAAGAGCTGCAGCAGCACCAGCAGGTAGCGGGATGATGTCGAAAGGATCAGCGAATTCATATCAATCCGTTTTTCCGGTTCTGAGTTTGAGCAGGGCGAACACGCCGATGGCTGCAATGGCCAGCACCGTGATTTCGCCAAGCGTATCGAGCGCCCTGAAATCGACGAGGATGACGTTCACCACATTCCGCCCATGTCCGTCGGGCAGACTGGCACTGCCGAAGTACTCCTTCAACCGGGATGACATATCCGTGGAGGTGACCTGAAGCACGGTCAGGGTCATGAAAATCCCCGCCGATGCAGCGGTCAGCCCGTCACGAAGCCGCCCGGTAACGCGCGAACGCGAGGTGAACTTCGGCAGATGGGCCAGCACCAGCACGAACAGGATGACGTTGAGCGTCTCGATGGCGAAGGTGGTCAGCGCCACGTCGGGCGCACCGTAGATGATGAAGATGATGCCGACACCAAAGCCAAGCACGCCCATCGACACGATCGCCTTCAGCCGCGAATTACTCGTCAGCAAGAGCCCGGCCGCCAGCACGATAATCACCGTCAGCGCAATTTCATACGGCGTGACCGAAAGATCGGCGGGCAGCGTCACCGAAAAACCGCCTGCGCTGAAAAGCATCAAACCAGCCGGGATCAGGGCCGAGAAGATGATAACCGCGAGGTAGCGGCGCAGGTCGCCGTTTTGGAGTGACGAGGTGAGCCAGGCGGCAAAGCGCAGCATCCCCGACAGCGCCTGTTCGTACCAGATCGAGGGCTTGACAAGTCCCGGCAGGTGAAGCCCTTCCATGCGGGAAAGGATATGCGGCCTCAGCAGGTAAAGCCCGACGCCCGCCAGCAGCGTGACGAAGCTCAAAAGCAGCACCAGATTGAAGCCGTGCCACAGTTCGATCTCGATGCCAAGCCGTTGCGAGATGATGCTGACGGCGGACTCTTCGAGCAGCTTCCCGATGAAAAAGTCTGGAAACAGGCCCAGCAGGAGACCGGAGAGCGCAAGGATGAACGGGCCGACGAGCATCGCCACCGGCGCTTCATGCACCTTCTGCAACTCGGGACGCGGCTTGCCGAGGAACGGGCGGAAGCCGACGAGAAAGGTCACCACCACGAGAAACGCGCTCGCCACGACCGCGAGCACGATCAGCGCCCGGCCCCACGGCTGCACTTCGAGCACCGCCTTGTAGAGCGTCTCCTTGCCGATAAAGCCGATCAAGGGAATCACTCCCATCATCGAAAACGAGGCAAGCGCAGCCGTCACCACCGTCACCGGCATCGCCTTCCACAGGCCGCCAAGCTTCGAGACATCGCGCGTGCCGGTCTCGTGGTCGAGCGTTCCGGCCACGAGAAACAGCGTTCCCTTGTAAAGCGAATGGGCGATGAGGTAGATGAAAAAGGCCTTGATTGCCAGCTTCGAGCCAATGCCAAGCAGCATCACGAGAGTGCCGAGCACGCTCAGCGTCGAGTAGGCGAGCAGGCGCTTCAGGTCGCTCTGGCGGTACGAAAGCAGTCCCGCGATAATCATGGTCGTCGCGCCCGCGACGAGGATCGTGTCCTGCCAGAGCGCGGTGCCGCCGATTTCGTGGTTGAACCGCGCGATGAGGTAAATCCCCGCCTTGACCATCGTGGCTGAGTGGAGATAGGCGCTCACCGGCGAGGGAGCAGCCATCGCGTCGGGAAGCCAGAAGTGGAACGGGAACTGCGCCGATTTGGTGAACGCGCCGACGAGAATCAGCGCGACAATGGCCGGGTAGAGGCGATGGGAGGTGATGAGATCGTTCATCGCGTAGAACGAGGAAATCTCGAAACTGCCGGTCACGCTCCCCAGCAGCAGCATCCCGGCCAGCAACGCCAGTCCGCCCGCGCCAGTCACGAGCAGCGCCCTGAGCGCCGAAGCGCGGGAGGTCGCCGCGTGGTGGTTGAAGCCAATCAGCAAGAACGAGCTGATGCTGGTCAGTTCCCAGAAGAGAAAGAGCAGCAGCATGTTGTCGGCCAACACCACGCCGAGCATCGAGGTCATGAACATGCCGATGAAGCCGAAAAAGCGGTCGGCCTCCTCGTAGTGCCGCAGATAGACCGAAGCGTACAGGAACACCGCCGCGCCGATGAGCGTCACCAGCATCACGAAGGTAAGGCTCAGCCCGTCGAGCACGAAGCTCAGATCGAGTCCGAGCGACGGCACCCAGCTCCAGCTTTCGCGCACCGGAACCCCGGACACCACCTGTGGATAGCGGAGCATAAAGGTGGCGAACAGCGCCAGCGGAAAGGCCACCCCGAACCAGACGAACCGGGCCTTCAGCAGCCGATAGAGGTATGGCGCGATAGCCGAAACGGCAAAACCGGTGATGATCAGGGCAAGCAAAAGTGGGCTCCTCGTAAACACTCGAAAGACCAGTCACTGGCCTTCGATGTTGATGATTTGATGCACGATTTTCAGGTGAGAAGAACAGCGAATCAACACAAGAGGTTCCCATTAACCCCCGATTCCACTGCATGTTGCAGCGCTACTCGAAAAGCGGCGATGCTGACAGGACAATGAGAAAAGGCAAATGAAGCCGGATATTTTCCAGCTCCATTTGTCTATAGAGAGAGCGTCAAAGCTCATGCTCAGAGCGGCAGCGATTTGCATTCGTTGAAGAAATCGCGCAGGCGATGGGTGCCGTACTTCGGTGAAACGAAATCCATCTTGCTGAGCGTGGTGGCGAACAGCGCGACATCATGCACGTCACGGTTGAAGATGCCGACCGCGCCGACGATTCCGTCAGCCAGCCAGAAAGGCAACGGAACCTGCGCGGGCTGCGTTCCGGCGATTTCGATAGCCAGATCGACCATTTCGCGATAGGTGAACACTTCCGGGCCGCCGACCTCGATCTCCGCCTTGTTGCTATCCACCGCGTCGGCGCAGACCTTCGCGAGATCGGCTCCGTGGATCGGGTTCTGGCGGTTGTAGCCATCGCCGACCCAGATCATATAGCCCCGTCGAGCGCGGGCCACGAACTGGCCGATCTCCGAAAAAAAACCGTTCGGGCGGATGATCGTACTCTCGATCTTCGAGGCCTGTAACTCGCGGACGAACTTTTCGTGCGCTTGCACGTTCGGGATGTTCATCATGCGGTGCGCATCGAACACCGAAACATAGACAAACTTCTTCACCCCGGCCTTCAGCGCCTCGGCAAGGATGTTCATGTTGCCCTGATAGTCAACGTCGAAGTTGTCGTGCTCAAAGTCGGGCTTGATCATGCCAAGCGACGAAAAAACCACATCGATACCATCGCACAGCCCGGCGATGGTCTCCGGTTTGGTAGCGTCGCCGAACACTACGTCGTCAACGAGTGTGTCGATCTCGGGTGCGAAAACCGGCCCCGGCTTTTTGAACTTTTCGGGATTGCGCACCAGCGCGCGCACCCAGTAGCCGCGATTCTTGAACTCCTGCACCGCATAACGGCCAAGGTAACCGGTCGCCCCGGCCACAAGCACTTTCTTCATTGATTCTGCTGATAAGGTTGAGGGATAACGATTTTTCGACGAGCAATATACGCAATTCAGTCGAGGGGTGGAGAATGGAGCAAGGCAAACTCACAAGCGGAATCGGGAGAAGCTGGAGGCCATTGCGCGCTATCAATAAACGTCTCTTCGGTGGCCGACGGTTACGACAAGAATGACGAGTTCACTGTCCTGCACGCCAATGCGGATGCGCCATGTCTGCCGTCCCGATAGTTTCTTGCTGCCGGCAGGACGCGGATTTTCAGCAAGCGAACGGATGGAATCGATAATTCGATTACGATCAGACTCTTGAATTTTTTCGAGTTGCTTCCGGGCCGAGCGTAAGATTTCTATCCTGTAGCTCATGACTCGGAACCTTCATCAATCTCACGCACCGCCTGCTCAAAAGACATGGCTTCCTGAGAACCGGCCTTTGCCTTGTCGTACGCGCGGATGTCATCAAGTTCTTCGAGATAGTCGAGAATCTGCTCCCACTCAGCCAAAGGAAGAAGCACCGCTTTCCGCTGCTGGTGCTCATCGACCGGATACTGCGGATGAACTTTAATCATTTTAATGGCTCCAAAACTTTTGTTTTCATTGAATTCTGACTGCAATCATCTGCACGCTTCCTGTGACGTTAGGGCTTTGTTCCAGCCGACTACGTCTCGTTTGCTGATTGCGTCCCTTGCTCCCTGCGACAACCTGTCAAAAAGTGCCTTGAGCTTCTTTGGTTTTGCGACACGTTCTTCAACGATTTGGGTTGTTAGCTCGAATAATGAAAAGGCAGCATCAGCTACATCATCGGGTTGAAGCTCGCCGGGGTGGACAGCGTTGTTTCCAACCACACGAATGATGTCGAGTGCCTGCTGGATTTCGACCGAGAGTCCCTTCTTCACCAAGGATTTGATGTCGTCATTGATGTTCTTGCCTGACTCTCCAAGTTCCACACAGAGCTTTTGCACGGCCAAACGCAGCACGGCGGCAGCTGTACGTGGAGAAGAGTTTGCAACGTCTCTTGCTTCCTGATAATCAGCAAGCACCACTTCTGGCATATCAGGGTGAGGAAGAGGTGCAGTTGCACCGCTGGGGATAACCATGTGTCCTGTTACAGAATCAGTACCTTCAGGATGCGGAGCCTCCTGCCAATAGGCAAGTCGTCGGCAATGTGAGAGCAATACGATACCCGGATTGGCGTCATGCGCCAGGAATTGAACATGGTGAATTTTTCCTGTGCCCATGTCATCTCAGCGAATGCTCCACAATGCGGACAGTTGAAGGCGCTTTTCTTAAAATCCGGCGCTGTGTATGGCATGATATTTCCTTTTTCAGGATTTCTCTACTTTACAAATATCATATCCATTTTCAAATAGCGACATCACAACTGAATGCCGGAAATTGAGCCTCCCCTCACCGGTAGTGCTGTTCACACCGAACTTCCGCATTTTCAACCTCAGCGTCCAGCGGGTGAGGTCGAGGAATTCGGCGGCAGCGATATCCTCCCAATCCCCCACTCCGACACTCCATCCATTTCACACCAAAAAAGTCCTTATTTAAAATTTAAAATTTTTATAAAAAAGCTGACCAGCCGGAACAAATACCCCTGTTTGGGGATTTTCTTGGTTATTAACGGCATCAACAACGGCACAGATGCCCTGAAATGACGCAACGAACAACGCTCTTTTTTTCAACACCATCAGTACCAAATCCATAAGGAAAAACCGCATCATGTCAAACTTTGACGACGAAATGTACTTTGAAATCTCGATGCCGCTGCTCGGAGACGAATTTCCGGAACTGAACGTCCAGACCACGCATGGCCCGATGAGCATCCCCGGCGACCTGAAGGGATCATGGTTCGTGCTCTTCAGCCATCCGGCAGACTACACCCCGGTCTGCACCACCGAGTTCGTGGCATTCCAGCAGCGCGCCGAACAGTTCGAGGAGATCGGCTGCAAGCTCATCGGCATGAGCGTCGATCAGATCTTTTCGCACATCAAGTGGGTCGAGTGGATCAAGGAGAATCTCGACGTTGACATCACCTTCCCGATCGTAGCGGCCAACGATCGCATCGCCAACAAACTCGGCATGTTGCACCCCGGCAAGGGCACCAACACCGTGCGCGCCGTATTCGTGGGCGACCCCGAAGGCAAGGTGCGCCTCGTACTCTACTACCCGCAGGAGATCGGTCGCAACATGGATGAAATCCTCCGCGCGGTCAAGGCGTTGCAGATTTCCGACAAGGAAAAAGTGGCCATGCCAGCTGACTGGCCGAACAACGCGCTGATCAACGACCGCGTCATCATTCCGCCAGCCACCAACATCAAGGATGCTGAAAAGCGCAAGGAGCAGCACGACTGCTACGACTGGTGGTTCTGCCACAAGCAGCTCTGATATCTCCGCACCAGACACCGATCATCACAAAGGCGGCCCCGGAATCCAGTACCGGGTCCGCCTTTTGCTTTTTCCGGCCCGCCGGAAACGCGCCCGAAAACCCCGGCCTTCCCTGCTCCTCCAGCACCTAACTCCCGCCTAATCATCGCGTCCTATTTTGTTCCCATGACTGATTGTTATGGAGAGTTTCGCTGATGTTCATACCGCTATCATGATTAACGTTTTGTGCCTTCACCTTGCCCCGCACCGTCCAAGTTACCGCTACCGGATCGAGCAATTCCTGCCCCACTGGACGCAGTACGACATTCGCGTCGAAACGCTGTGCGTCTCAGGCAAACGCGCCCTGAACCATCTGCTCGAAGCACTGAGGACAAGCTGGAAGTACGACTACGTCTGGATTCAGCGCAAAGTCTTTCCGACCTCGGTCATTCGCCTGTTGGCGCGACGGTCAAGAATCATTTTCGATTTCGATGACGCGATCTACGTCAAGCAGGTCATGCTGACCGGCACAGAACAGCCCGAAAGCCGCCTCAAGCTCGGCTGGCTCGCGGGAACGCTCTCTCGGTCGGCGCTGGTGTTCGCCGGGAGCACGACGCTCCAGACTTATGCGGAGCGCTACAGCCAGAACGTCCATCTGGTGCCAACCGCGCTGAATGCTCCCGGACAACAGATACCGGAGCGACAACAGAACGGAACCGTCACCATCGGCTGGATTGGCGTCAACTCGAATCTCTATTTCCTGAACATGATCGACAAAGCGCTCAGCGAGCTTCAAACAAAGCAGCCCGGCGTGCGGTTTTCGCTCATGAGCGGCAAGCTTCCGCAAGAAGTTGAGACAAACTGGGAGCTGAGCCCGTGGTCGTCCGAAGAGGAGGAGCAGTGGCTTGACCAGATCGACATCGGCATCATGCCGCTGAGCGATGACGAGTGGTGCCGCGGCAAGTGCGCCTTCAAGCTGATCCAGTACATGGCCTACGGCAAACCGGTCGTCGCCGCCAACGTGGGAACCAACAAAGCGGCCATCACCGAAGGGGTCAATGGCTTTCTGGTGAACAGCGAGCGGGAGTGGATCAAGTCGCTCGACAGGCTTGTGAGCGACAAGGCACTGCGCCAACGCATGGGCGTCGAAAGCCGGAGAATCCACATGGAGACGTATGAGCGGGCGCAAGTGCAGGCGCAGATCGCCGCGCTGATTCACGAAGATCACCGCACGGCCTCGCTGCCGAACGCCGCACGATAACGGCACGAAAATCCCCTCCTGCCGGTCAACACAACAGCACCCCGCCGCCGCACACATGCAACATCGAAATCGACGGTTCGGGCGAACAGATCATCCTGAAACACACGCCGATTCTGAAATCTTGCACGCGATCATGCCGGTTCATGGCCAACAATATTGCTCAGAATCCCGTCTTGTCGCGTTTTCCATAATAACGTAGAAAGCGGACGTAATCACTGAAGCTCCTGTCCATTTCCCAAGTCTTGTCATACAGGTAGGGTACATGACCGTACAAGACAGAGAGTTGCCGTGAAGCCTCTTCAGGTGACGTTTTGTCAATCTTCAGCTTCCATGCCGCAGAGAACAGACCGGCACGATCCGCACCGGCCTGGCAATGCACGAGTATCGGCTTGCGAGCCGACTCCGCAATCGTCATCATGCTGTCAAGCGTTGCGGGCGGAACGTAATGGGTAGCTGAAAGCCGAAAATCCAGATGATCGACATGTCTGGATTTCGAGATGCGAACTTCATCCCGGTACCAATCCGAGCCGACAGATGCACCACGAAGATTGATAACCGTTTGTATCCCGTATTGTTTGATGGCCTCATCGAGCTGCACAGCGCTCATCTGTTTCGAACGATAGAGAACGCCACGGTCAACTTCATGAAAATTGGTAAAAAAGAAGAAAAAATATCCGGCAGCGATCAGGATAAAGAGAACGATAGCGATAAGCGACTTTTTCACGGAACACTCGGTTTGAGAGTTTTCATCAGCACAATCCTTACGCCAGTCAGAAAAAAGATATTAGCGGTTTACTGACGGCACTGCCAGGCCTCTCCGCTGCTCGGCCCGGTGGTTCAGCGCTATCGCCACGACCATGAGCCCGAGAATCACCAGCGAGGAGCTGATGCGGTCGAGCGCAAGGCCGCCGTACGCGAGCGGCTTGGTGAGCGTGTCGCCAAGCGTCGCGCCGAGCGGACGGGTCAGCACATAGGCCGCCCAGAAGAGGATGCCGGGCGAGATGCTGGTCTTGTACCAGCCAATGGCAACAAGGATAATCAGGGCGCTGAAGAGCAAAGCGCCGAGCTGAAAGCCGAGACCAAGATCGTCGGCAACGAAGTCGCCGAGCGCCGTGCCGAGCGTGTTGGAAACCAGAATGGTCAACCAGTAAAACAGCTCGTCGCGCCGGTCTGAAATATCCTCGAACTCGATCCTGCCCATCACCTGTTTCCAGACGAAGAGCACCAGCAGCACGCCGAGAAACAGCACCATCGATGAGCGGATGTAGCCCAGCCCGAGCGTGCGGTCGAGGTAGTCGGACATGGTGGTGCCGACGGTTGTCGTGGCGGCCACGACCGCCCAGTACCGCGCCGGATGATAGCCCGTGGAAAAGACCTGGAACAGCAGCGCCAACACGAAAAAGCCGAGAAAGATCAGGCTGCCTTCGGCATACCCGAGTTTCATCGACATGGTGACCGCGTCCCCGCCGGTTTCGCCGAGCGTGGTTGCAAGAATTTTTATGATCCAGAACATCAACGTCACCTGCGGCACCTTGCTCAGGGCATGAGCCAGTGAATCGTCTCCGTTCAATCGGTGGTTAAGCATTGTTTATATCTCCTTTTTTTCTGCAATGATTCATCGGTTTGACTGGCGGAAACGGAACACCGTGCCCCGGCCATCCGGCCCCGGCAGCAGGCGGAGTTCACCGCCGAGCGCCGTCGAGGCTTCCCGCGCGATGGTCAGCCCCAGGCCACTGCCGGGCCGGTCGGAACCGGGTGAGCGGTAAAAAGGATCGAACACCCGCTCCCGCTCGCTCTCCGGAATGCCGGGGCCGTCATCGATCACCTCCACCACCGCGCCGCCATCTCCGGCGGCAAGCCTCACTGTCACCCGACCGCCCCGCGGCGCATGGTTCAGGGCGTTTTCGAGTCCGTTTTTCAGGATGAGGTAAAACGCCTCCTGATTTCCCGCAACCGCCATCCGGCCCGACTCTTCGAGGCCGAGATCGATGCCGCGAGCTTCGGCCAGCGGCAGGTACCCGGCGATCAGCTCCCGCGCGAGCGCCGGAAGATCGACCGGCAACGCTCCGGAGGGCTGCGCCTGCACCCGCGCCAGGTTCAGGAGCTGTTCGGTCAACTGGCGGGCACGCTCGATGCCCGCTTGCAGCGGCGCGAGCCGGGCGCGCATTTCGTCGGCAGTTGACGCCTGGCGGAGGTTTTCGGCCTGAAGCGAGAGCGCCGTGAGCGGACTGCGCAGCTCGTGGGCCGCGTCGGCGATGAAGCGCCGCTGCTGGCCGATGAGCGTCGAGATGCGTCCGAGCAGGCGGTTGATGGAGTGCATGAAGGGCATGATCTCCGCCGGAACACCGCGCCCCGGAAGCTGGACCGGCTGGTCGGCCTGCTGCTGGTCGAGTTGGCGCGCGAGCGTGGTGACCGGCCTGAGAGCCGAGCGGACGATGAGCATCACGAGCAGCGCCATGACCGGCAGCATCAGCAGCGCGGGAACCAGCGCGTGCAGGGCGCTGGCCAGGGCGAGCTCGTCGCGGATCTCGGTCGGCTGAACCACCGCCGTCATCATCGATGGCCGCCGGGCGATGAACACCCGCACCGGCGCGCCCTTTTCCCTGAGCGTGTGGAATCCGGGCGAGAGGCTGCCGCGAAGCCACGCCGGAGCGCTCTCCCGGCGGAAGTGCAGAATGCGTATCCGCTCTTCGGGGTCGACCGCCGTGAGCATGAGCGGCGGCTGAACGCCCCCCTGCGCGGCGACGGAGTCCGCCGCGCCGCGGCTCTGGAACATCGCGATCTGGCGCAGCATTTCGTCCTGAAAATCTCTGGCTTCATCGTACAGAAAGAAAAACGATGCAACCCCGGAAATCAACGCCACGGCCACGATCATTCCCGCCAGCATCACGGTCAGACGCCGTTGCAGCGAGGGGTTCACTGCTGTTTTTCGACCATCCATCCCGCGCCTCGTATGTTTTTGATGCTCGCCGCGCCGAGCTTCCGGCGGAGCTGGTGAATCAGGTAATCGATGGCGTTGCTCTCGACCTCCTCGTCCCAGCCATAGACCCGCTCTTCGAGCGCCGAGCGGCTGAGGATGCGGCCCGGCTGGAGCAACAGCGCATGGAGCACCGCGAACTCGCGCGAGCTGAGCACCTCCCTCGATTCCCCGCAAAACGCCGTGTGCGTGGCAGGATCGAGCGTGATGCGCCCGTTGCCGATCAAGCCCGAAGCCTGCCCACCCTGTCGGCGGATCACCGCCCGGAGCCGAGCCAGCAGTTCATCGATCTCGAACGGCTTGACGAGGTAGTCGTCTGCTCCCGAATCCAGCCCCTGAATGCGCTCGTTCAGACCATCGCGCGCGGTGATGATGATGACCGGCACGGAAATGCCCTCTTGCCGGAGCCCGGCAAGCAGCTCCAGCCCATCGCGGCCCGGAAGCCCGAGGTCGAGCAGCACCGCCTGATGCTCACCATACCGAAGCGCCTCTGCCGCCTCGTCGCCACGGCGAACCCAGTCAACCGCGTATGCCGCATCTTTCAACGCCACGCAAACCGCTTCACCGATCATGGCATCATCTTCAACAAGCAACACTCGCATAACTTCTCACGTTTTTTCATCAACATTGGCGACTCGAAAGCCAAGAGATCAGGATAAACAGAAATAACTGAAACAGGCCCGGACATCGGTCCGGAAAAGCGGAAAACAGCCCCCGCCCCCGAACCTCAGCCCGAGCTTCTGCTTCAGTGCTGCACACACAACACTCAGAAGAAAGAACAGGTCGCCCGAAATGAGCGTTCCATCAACCGGTTGACCATATTGGCATCGAGCCTTTCGTAAAATCCCCTGCCGCGAAAGCGCAACCGCTCGGGCGTGAACGGGGCGCGAACCAGACGGCCCTTAATCCTCTGCATCCCGGCCATCATCATGATCCGTTTTGTCCATGGTAGCCGCGAGCACCCGCCCGTTACGCTGGTCAACCCGCACATCCAGAACCTTGCGGCCACTGACCACCTCGACCTCATACGACGGACGGCCGTCATGCCGTTCAAGCTCGGCGCGAACCGCACGGCCAGCCGCATAGGTCTCGGCGGTGGCAACAGCCTGCGAAAGGCTGATTGCCGGTTTCCGGTACTCCAGCGCATCATTCCCGGTTGCCGCCGCGTAAGCCGACGAAGCGAACATCCCGCCAAACACCCCGGCTGAAAGCATGACGCCAACAGCCACATATCCATAACGTTTCATCATCATCACTCCTTGTTTGAATTCAATTATCAACGCGATCATTCGCGTCAGGAGTAAGAGTACGAAGAGGAAATTAGCAGAAAGTTAGGCGGAAAGCTGGTTCGGCGGAAACCCTGACAATCATCGGAAAAACTGGAAAGTCCGGAACAGATGGCAACGTCGGACTCAATGGCCGGGAACCCGGCAAGGGAACGCTTGCCCGGCTCGGCGAGGTAGCGCCACGATGCGTGCGGCGGTCACTTCCGCCAGCGGTCGGCGATGGCGAGCAGTGTCGGCATCACCAGAAAGGTCGCCAGCCAGGTGCTGGCCGAGCCGATGAAGAGGGCGCTGCCGAGGCTGACGAAGGTGGGCCAGGTGGAGAACATCAGCGCGCCGAACGCCGTCATGGTGGTGAGCGTGGTCAGCAGCACCGCCAGACCGGCGGTGTCGAAAACCTGCCGGATCCGCCCCTTGCCCTCGCTGCGCCAGCGGTGCACGATGTGCACCCCGTCGTCGATGCCGATACCGGCCACCAGCGTGAAGGCCATGACGTTGATGATCGTCAGTTGAAGCCCCGCAATCTGCATGATGCCGATCATCCAGATCAGCCCCACCACCAGGGGAACCAGCGCGATCAGGGCGTGAACGGGGTTCCGGAAATCGATCCACAACAGCAGATAGACCACCGCGAGGGCGAGGAGAAACGCAATGGATGCGTCGCGCATCATCACCGAAACCAGAATGTCGAAAACCAGCGGCAGGCCGGTCACGTCGGGGGCGAGCGTGCGGGTTTCGGCTGAAAAACGCTTCAGGAAATCCAGATCTTTCCAGACGCTTTTTTCGGGAAAAACGGTCAGCAGGAACCGGTCGCCTTGCTGGTTGGCATAGCGCTTTTTCAGGGATTCCGGCAACATTTGGTAATCGATCGGTTCGGACGAGCTTGCCGCGCAGGCGCGCTCGCGAAACAGCGGATTGAACACCTTTTCGTAAGCGCTCAAAACCGCCGCGCCCGCGTTGCCACGCCGCTCGGCGAGGGCGATGGTTTCTCCGATCAGCGAGGGTGACTGCATTTTCTCCGGATCACCGGCGATTTCGGCGCATTTCCGGTCAACGCGGCGACGCCCCTCCAGAAACGCCATATCCTGAATTTCGATGATATTCTGCTCCAGCCTCCGGAGCTGATCGATGATTTGCCGAGGTTCCGGAGCGGAAGCGCCGCCTGCCTGCCGCAGCGAGTTCCCGACCTTGTCGAGATAAACCCGCCGCGCCATCTGCTCTTGCGGAGCGGGCGCGTACTGGTGCACGCCATCGACCATCGCAACTGTCGGGCGGCCGGACGCTTTGTCGGCCACCGCCCGCTCCTCGCGCGGAGAACGGGAGAGCACCAGCGCGTAGTCCATCGAAAGATCGAACTTGCGGGCGACCGTCTCCTGAAGCTTCACCGAGGTGAGCTGTCGCGGTTCGAGGTTGAAGGAGTTCCGGTCGAAGGTGATCTGGAAGGCGCGGATGCCGAAGAGCAGGCACAGCGCCGCCGCCACTCCAAGCGAAACCGCGCGGTGCTTCGCGAACAGCTCCGCCAGACGCCCGGAGAAGCCGGAGGAGCTCTTGCGCCGGGCAGCCGCTTCGTACCCCTTTTTTAGCACGCCGTCCGTGACGACGAGCAGCGCCGGAAGCAGCAGCAGCGTGGCCGCGAGTACGGCCAGAAGGCCCGCCGCCGTGACCAGCCCCAGCTCGTTCATGCCGCGCGACTCGCTCGTCATCAACGCCAGAAATGCCGCCGAGGTCGTCAGCGCGCCGGTCACGATGCCGCGCATGTTGTGGACGAACAGCGACCTGATCGCCGCCCGGCAATCGAGGCCCTGAATGCGGCTCTTGCGGTAGGCGTGAATGAGATGGATGGAAAAGTCGATGCCGAGGCCGACCAGAATCACCCCCATGACCGAGGTCATGAGATTGAGCTTGCCGACCAGCAACGAGGCCGCGCCCATCGCCCAGAGGATTCCGGCCCCCAGAGTCGCCACGGCGAGCAACGGCAAGAGCCAGCTCCGGAAAGCGAATGCGAGGAGCAGCAGCACCCCGGCAAACGAGATGAGGGTCGTCCGGTTCAGATTCTCCCTGGCGAGCAGCACCTTGTCGCGGTTCAGGGTCATCGGCCCGGCCAGCCCGGCGGAGAGGCCGGGGTAGCGTTGCAAGAGCGTGTTGACGCGCGTCTCGACCGCATTGACGCCCCGGATCGCTTTTTCGACTTCCGACGCGCCGAATTCAGGAATGACGTTGAGGATGAGCGCGCGCCGGTCGTACGAAATGAAGTAGGGTTCCCCGCAAAGGAGCCGGTCGATGGAGGCGCTGACCGCGCGCCGGTTAACCGCGCCGCTCTCGAAAGCGTCGTGCAGCGAGGCGAGCCACGCTTGCAGCCCATCCAGAAGCGCCAGCGTGCGCTCCTGCTTCTGGCGGCCCGAAAGCGCATTGCCGCCGCTGAGGTACTCCGTTTCGAGCGCGTCGTTCAGGTTGACCAGGAACGGGCCAAGCGACGGATCGCTGAACACCGGCCAGACGTGGGCCAGGTAATCTGTGTCGGCAAGCATCAAGGCGTGCTGGCTGATGAAGCGGGTATCCTTTTTGTAGTCCACGCGCTTGACCACGCGCGCGCCGGAGACGGGATCGCGAATTTCGCGCAGCAGGGGCGCGAGATCGTCGGCATACGATCGGATGCGCGCGGGGTCGCCCTGCACGACGACAGTGATGCTCGAAGCGGTGGTGAACTCGCGGGTTATGGTCTCGAAGCTGCGCGTCTGCGCATGGTCGGCGGGCAGGAGGTCGATCCACCGCATCGTGGTGCGGAGCTGCATGGCGAATGAGCCGAGCACCGCCGTCAGCACCACGGCAGCAGCGAGCAGCCACCAGGGCCGCCTGACGATGAGATCCGCGACACTATCGAGCCTGCTCCGGGACACCAAACCGCGAATCAGAGGTCAGAAATACCAGGTCAGCCGGCACAATCCGCCCTTGCCGAGCTGGGTGCCGAACGCCGTGCCGTCACGACCGGTGTAGATCTGGCCGATCATGGTCAGCATCAGATTCTCCTGAAAATTGTAGCGCACCGACGGCACCAGGGCGCAACTGCTGTCGTTGAGGCTGGCCAGTACGGCAAAACCGAGCTTGAGGTAATCTCCCGCCGGATACTCGGAATAGAGGTACAACTGGTCGCTCGACACGGCCAGCACCTCGTTGTTGAAGTAGCGCATCCAATCGCTGAAGGTCAGCGACTCGGTATCGCTCGCGGCGAGGCTGCCGTGGTAGTACTCCGCCATGAGATAGAGCTTGTTCGTGAAGGTGTAGTCAACCCCGGCAAGCAGTTCGTAGAAATCCTCCTCGCGCTCCATCCGACTGTACTGGAACTCCGTCCACACCCCCGCGCCAAGCAGCTCGCCAACCGCGTCGAAGCCGTACAGAGAGCGCTGTTGCGGCGAAAGATCGCCGGTCAGATAGTCGCCCAAAAGCCACTCCCGTTCGGCCAGCGTGAAACCGAGGTCGAAATGGCCCGCGGGCACCGTCAGCCGCACCGCCGAACCGACGTCGGAGATGTGATCGATATCGTCATCCGACGTGGCGAACACCGTCAGCACGGAGCGTGGCGCAAGCGTCAGGTCGCCCCGGATCGCCTTGTGGCCCGTCTTTTCGTAGGTGGGATCGATAATATCCTTGCGGCTGAACATGTTGACCGGATTGCTGAAATAGCCCGGCCCGAATTCAAGCTGCTGCTTGCCGACCGTCACGTCGGCCTTGCCCCTGGAGAGCTTGAGGAAAACGTTGTCAAAGTAGAGAGAATCGCGGGGTGAGGTGGCCGAAATATTCCGCAACTGCGGCGGCAGCGTCTGCCGGATACGATCCGGGAGAAAATCGGCAAGATTGACACTGTACCGCTTAAAATAGTGCATGGAGATGGCGTCGGCCTCGATGCTCACTCCGTCGGCGGGTTTGAATTTCGCGTTGACCTTGAGACGGTTCCGCGCGACGGACTCGCTGGCTTCGTCATTGTCGAGAAAGAGGTACTGAGGTTCGATGTACCCCGAAATGTCGAACTGCGCTGCGAAAGCGCTCATCGAGCCGGACAGCATCGACGACAAAACCGCAAAGACAAAGAAAAAACGCTTCATCCCTTCTCCGTGAAAAAGTTTACTGGTTGAGAGCCTGCACCGTAAAAGCGCCCGCGCCGATATCGCTTTTGTAATCAACAACTTCGACAGTGATGACCGTGGACGAACGATCCCTGAGATCGAGCATGGTCAAGCGCCGCGCCGTCGGCACCCCCTGCACCGGCACGATGGCCGAAAGGAGCAACCGTTTGTCGGGCGTAGTTTTACCCGCGCCTTTGAAATATTCGATAACCAGCGGATAACAATCGCTTTTACGGATGCGCATCACCAGCGTAGCGTACGCCGAAGAGCTGCCGGGCTTTCGGGTGAGCCTCAGCCGGTAACAGGCAACGCCATTGACCGGCTCCTCGCCTTCGAGCCGCGACGAATAATCGGTGACAAACAGATTCCCGCCGCCAATGTCCTCGAAGGAAAAGTCGCTCCCCTCCATGCTGTTGCGCTTTGCGTGGGTGGCGAGCTTGCGCACGCGGCCCGTCCTGGCGAAGTACATCCAGATATCGTCGGCATTGTTGAGCATGAGAATCGCCTGCCCTCTGATCCTCGCCGGAGCCGAGTAGCAAATCAGCGTTTTCTCATTGTAGTCGCGCCCCCGGCTTTCGTAGGCCAGTTTCCGCTCACGCCCCGATGAATCGGTAACGGTCATGACATTTTTCATGAAGACGCTTTTCCGGTTCAGCAACGCATTGACCCTGGCGATGAGAGAAGGGCCATCCGGCGCGGCGGCTTTGGCCGCAACGGAAAACGGGGCCTGAAGCAAAAAGAGCAAAAAGAGAGCAAGCAAAAACAGATTGGTGCGCCTGAAGCTCATGATGCGGATATGAAAAAAAGTAAAATTAAAGCGAAAACACCACCTATCAAAAACACTACCTGTGTAACAAATAAGCACAGAGTGCTGCAAAATATAAGAAAAAATAGTTAGATTTGTTATATGGCGTTTACATGAAAAGCCCGATAACGGCATTCAGGAGAGCGGGCACCGGAAATGGTCGCTATTTAACTGAAATAAAAAGCTTTACAATAGCAAACCGGATCGGCTTTCACCTTGAAGCCAGAAAGCGCTTTTTTTCGTCAGGACGGCAAGAAATCCGGAAGAGTGCAAGCGGCGACGAGCAGAGTTCCGCCACGGAAAAAAGCTCCCTGCGTTCAGCGAAAAACGACTGGGAGCACGAGCGTTCTCACCAGCGCAAGCGGACAGAGCGTGGAAATAGGAGTTCCACAAATCGCCTTACCGACCAAGGCCATTATCAACCAGGAGTTACCCGAAAATTGTCACCATGCCCGGCAAGTACATCAGTTCATCGGACGGAATCAGAATTCACTACAAATGTCACGGGCGCAGAGACCGGAAACCGCTGCTGCTGCTCAACGGGCTTGGCGGAAATACCAATGTGTGGGAAAAGTACATCGACGCGCTCCGCGACAGCTACTATCTCGTCACCATCGATTACCGCGGATTCGGCCATTCGGACAGGCCGCCGCGCATCGAAGCATATCGCATAGAGCGCTTTATCGACGACCTGCAATGCGTTCTGGACAACGAAAAGATCGATGAACACGCTATCGTGGGCCACTCGTTCGGCGGCTTTCTCGGCCTGCATCACGCGCACCTGACCCGCAAAAAGATCGCTCACGGCATCATCATCCAGTCATCTCTCGAAAACTCCGCGCTCTGGAAGCGCCTCGCCACAAAGCTGCCTGTCAACAGCTTCGTCGAATCGCTGCTCCAGGTAGCGCCGACTATTTACCGGAAGAGCTACCAGAAGCCCGCTCCGCATAAAATAAAATGGGAGCTCGAACCGGTGCACATCATCAAAGACATCATCCACGCCTCCCCGTTCTCTTACATGGCGACGATGTACAATCACCAGAACTGCACGTCGCGAATCGGGCCGATGCCGATGCAAACTCTGCTCATCACCGGCAAAAAAGACCGGATCTACCCCGCCAGACAGGTTCACAAGCTCAAACCGGTCGTTCCGAACCACACCATCGTGGAGTACGACGACAATCATCTCCTCCCCTTCAACAACCCGCCGGTGATTATCGAACACATAAAAAACTTCATTCCGGCGGAACTGCATTCAAACGGAAAGTCACACCATAAAAAACCGGAAATCAACGACTTGCCCGACATCGGCCTGCGCTGGCCCGGCGCTGTCCGGCAGCCCTGTTTCTCGCCATGTGATTTGCAAAGTTCAGCCATAAACAGGCAAATTGAACCTGCGCTCTGTCCGGAAGAGCAGTGAAACAAACAGGCGAATTTTCAGGAGGCCCTCATGAACTTTGAATACCAGAACCCGACGCAACTGCTCTTCGGAGCGGGAACGCTCGCCCGGCTTGGCGAGGTGGCGCGCGAGCACGGCGCGAAAGCGATGATCGTCACTGGCGGCGGCAGCGTCAGAGGAAACGGGACCTTCGACCGCGCGGTCGCGAGCCTGACGGCTGCCGGAGTATCGTTCGTGGAGTGCGGCGGCGTCGAACCGAATCCGCGCCTCTCGTCGGTGAAGCGGGGCGGCGAGATCGCCCGGAGAGAGAAGTGCGACGTGGTGATCGCGCTCGGCGGCGGCAGCGTGATGGACGCCGCGAAGGTGATGGCCGCGGCTCCCTTTTACGAGGGTGATCTGTGGGAGATGTTCGCGCACGGCCAGGCCGACCGGAGGCGTCCGGAGAGAGCGCTGCCGGTCATCACCGTGCCGACGCTCGCCGCGACCGGTTCGGAGATGAACAGCGGCGCGGTCGTCACCGATGAAGCGACGGCGATCAAGTCGTTCGTCGGCGCGCCGTGCCTCTACCCCGCAGTGGCCGTCGTCGATCCCGAACTGACCGTCAGCGTACCGAAAGATCAAACCGCTTACGGCGTCTGCGACCTCATCACCCACGTCACCGAAGCGTACTTCAACGGAGTTGACGGCACGCCCGTGCAGGATCGCTTCGCCGAAGGGGTGATCCTCACCGCGCTGGAGTACGGGCCGAAAGCGGTCGCCAACGGCACCGACCTCGAAGCGCGCGCCCAGGTGCAGTGGGCCTCGGTGGTGGCGCTCAACGGCTGGGTGCAGGCCGGAACCCTCTCGCCCTACCCGGTACACATGATCGAGCACACGCTCTCCGCGCAGCACGACATCACCCACGGCGCGGGGCTGGCCGTCGTCAATCCGGCATGGATGCGCTTCGCCGCAAAGTCGCGTCCCGAACGGTTCGCGCAATTCGCCAAACGTATCTTCGGCATCAAGAACGATGATCCGATGAAAGCCGCGACGGAAGGCATCGACCACTTCGAAGCGTTCCACCGCTCCATCGGCTGCCCGACGCGCCTGTCGGAAATCGGCATCGACGACACGCAGCTCGACCGCTACGCCGACGACACCCTGCTCGTGGCCGGAAACGCCGAAGGCCAGCTCCCCGGCAGACCAGCGATGACGAAAGCCGACATTGTGGAGGTGTTGCGCTCAGCGCTGTGATTGGGCGATTGTATCGAAT
>DRSQ01000251.1 GCA_011372505.1 Chlorobaculum parvum
AGCAACCATCGCGGCCACCTTGTCCTCCTCCTTGGCCTTCCATTCGATGAACTTTTCGATGTCCGGATGGTCGATGTCGATGATGACCATTTTCGCCGCACGGCGCGTGGTGCCGCCCGATTTGATAGCGCCTGCCGCCGAGTCGAAGATTTTCAGGAAACTCATCAGACCTGACGAACTGCCGCCGCCGCTAAGCTTTTCGCCCGAGCCGCGCAGGTTGGAGTAGTTGGTACCCGAGCCGCTGCCGAATTTGAAGACACGCGCCTCGCGCACGGCCAAGTCGAAAATACCGCCCTTGTTGACCAGATCGTCCTTGACCGACTGGATGAAACAGGCGTGCGCCTGCGGGCGGCTGTAGGCGTCCTCGGACTCACGGGTTTCGCCCGTCTCCGGATCGACGTAAAAGTGCCCCTGCGCCGGGCCGGTGATGCCGTAGGCAAACTGGAGGCCAGTGTTGAACCATTGCGGCGAGTTCGGCGCAGCCATCTGCGCCAGCAGCATATAGACTACCTCGTCGTAAAATGCCTTTGCATCCTCATCGCTGTCAAAATAATTGTGCTTCTTGCCCCAGTCCTGCCAGCAGCCGACCAGACGATGCGCCACCTGCTTGATGGAGTGCTCGCTACCGGTCACCGGACGGCCATCCTCACCGATCATGAGATTGCCCTCGGCATCGCGCTGCGGCACACCGGTTTTTCGGAAATACTTCTGAGCGAGAATGTCGGCAGCAACCTGCGACCACGAAACCGGCACTTCGACATCGTTCATCTCGAAGACCTTCGAGCCGTCCGGGTTACGAAGCACCGAAGTTCTCAGGGTGTAGTCGAAACGATCATAGACATTTTCACCTGGGGAGGTGAACAGGCGGGCGATTTTCATGTGGGGTCTCCAGAATCGATAATAGATTGATGTTAGGTAAATCCTTCAAATACCATGACTTACCTTTATCCGACACAAGCGCGGAGCATAGAAGTGCCTGACAACAAAAAGATATTTTGCAATATAATTACCTTGCCGAACAGAGGAAACAGACCGGGCAATCGAGTGCAAAAAGATCACGGAACAAAAAGGACATGATCATTGACAGGTTCGCCAGGCTCTCTTCCCGAAGCCGCTCGGCGCCTTTCATCCCGGCAGGTTTCCTGACTCCGACAGCCGCGTCGCTCGCACAACGCCTTTCAGTGCATCATCCTTCCCATGCTCTCCCCGTGGCAATCAGAGGTCGGCGCAGTGGACAGGCACAAACCGCAAGAGTCAACCGGGCAGAGCGCCCATATCGTCTTACGGCATACCATCTTACAGTTGCGGGTACAGTGTACGACTCTCACGCACTTCCCTTTTAACCGGATGAAAAACATCCGGCACCGAAACGTCAAAAAGAACTTTTCAATGGTAAGGATTTTTTTGAATGCGGCCAACGCCTGACCGTCATTTTCCGGCTTCCGGACGAACAGGTTAACGGGGGTAAACCCGTGCAATGCCCAGAGCAAAAAGGTTTGCGGGCAATGGGGAAATGGAATTTTTTTCGGATGAAACGAAACTGTTGACCGACACTCTGGATGGTCTATTTCAGCTTCCACTGCGACGAATCGACCGTCACCAACACTGTTTTACTCATGAAGCTATAATCCTGCTTGAAACATTCCCGCTCACACCAGGGCATCTCTAAAAAGTATTATGAAAGAGCTGAGTGCAAGACGGATGGAGCACAGAAACCGGAGCGGACCTGTGCAGTACACAAGAATTTCGAACACCACCGAACGTAGCAATCGAAACGCATCATAATTTTTGAGAGATTCCCCACTGATTCCCCCGCGACAACCCTCTCCTGCTCCGCATTGACCCACTCGGTCCAGGCCGGCACGGCGTGCAGCAACGCGGTGCTTTTGATTACTTGGCTGTAAGCCTCCTCTTCGGTCATATCCCGTTTCTGCCGTCTCATCCTGTTACCAAGTTTTCTGGATGATTTGGCAACGACAGCGATTTCCCGCACCAGCTCCTCTTCGCTGTTGATAACCGACGGCTTCATCATGCGCTGGATGGCAGCGATCTTATTGCGCACGCTGCGCTCAATGATGCCGTCGATGCGAGGTATCGCGGCGGCCTGGCGTCGAGAAGGTCAGGCGGACATATCGAGCATCTTCTTGATCGGCTTAAGCGCCGCTTCGCGAAGCGCTTTGTCAACGGTGATTTCTGGCGAGCGGTTGACCATGCAGAGATAGAGCTTTTCAAGCGTGTTCTGCTTCATCTGCGTGCAGACGCTGCGCGGGTTGGCCGGATCTTTTGGCGCCGGAATGAAGGTCTTGCCGGGAGAGCGCTTCTCCATTTCGTAGAGGATGCCCGGTTCGGTGGCCACGATGAAGCTCTGCGACGGGCTCTTGACAGTGTAGTCGAGCAGCGCGGCCGTCGAGCCGACGAACGATGCATGACGAAGCACCTCGTCGCGGCACTCGGGATGGGCGATCAGCTCGGCGTCCGGATATTTGGCCATCGCCTGAATCATGTACACCTCGGAGTAGGCGTCGTGCACGTAGCAGTAGCCCTGCCAGAGAATCATGTCGCGATCGAGCTTTTTGCTGAGCCAGGTGCCGAGGTTGCGGTCAGGGCCGAAAATGATCTTCTGCTCAGGCGGAATCTGCTCGACGATGTGCGCGGCGTTCGAGGAGGTGCAGGTGATGTCCGACAGCGCTTTTATCGCTGCTGTGGAGTTGATGTAGGTGATGGCGATGGCGTCGGGATGCTGCTCCCGGAACGCGCGGAACTCCGCCTCGGGGCAACTGTCGGCGAGCGGGCAGCCCGCGTGGTCGTCGGGCATGAGCACCAGCTTGCCGGGATTGAGAATCTTGGCGGTTTCGGCCATGAAATAGACGCCCGCGAACACGATAACGTCGGCGGAGTTCTCCTCTGCCGCCCGCGCCAAGGCGAGGCTGTCACCGACGATATCGGCGGCCTGCTGAACTTCCGGAACGGTATAGTAGTGGGCCAGAATGACGGCGTTCATCTCTTTCTTGAGCGTGGCAATCCGCTCAAGCAACGCTTCGGTCGAAAGCCCTGTTGCGCCCTGCATTTTATCGTTAGCTGTGGTCATATCGATTCATAAAAAAGCGATGAATAAAAAAACTCCTCGCCGAACGAAGAGGAGCAAGATCACACAGAACAGGAACAGTTGTCAATCCGATTGCTGCGTGATTCAGTGAAGATAATCTTCAAGGTCGTCATCCTCCCGGATAAGCAGGAGAATAGCCGAATTGGGTACAATCAGGTAGCGCTCGTCCTCGTACTCGATCTCGTAGGCGCTGTTCTGCACGAAGATGGCCAGATCACCGATCCGCACCTGAAGCGGGATATACTGCGGCCCCTCGGCTCCCTCTTTCCATGGCTCATCAACATCGCTGGGCGGGCCGACCGGGTAGCCGGGGCCGGACTTGATGACGTAACCGCTCTGGATTTTAGCCTTCTCCTGAACGCCCGGAGGCAGATAAATGCCGGACTTGGTGCGATCATCGACCGATTTTGGCTTGATGAGCACGCGATCTCCGACAACGATGAATTTATCCGTAACGTTCTTGTGATTCTCAAATACCATGCAATCAAAAGCTGTCTTGGCAAGATGTTCCTTTCGCTGAGCAGAGGCATCAACACCTGCGCGTTTGTGTCAAGGAACCGTAATGGAACAGTCAAAATCGTCATTTCAGCTCACAAAGCAAAAAAACAGCCTTTCGCGCATCCAGTTACCGGTTGACACCCGATATCTGGACGCATCAGAAATTTCAGCACAAAATAGCCGCCACATCTGTTATATTTACAGTTTGCATGGTTTCAAGAAAAATATCTGGCGAACAGTCATCACCACGAAATGCCAGAAGACGATCATCGATACCACCGGAGGCCAAAACAACCCTGCCGTGTGCGGCAGGCCTGACCTCTGAACAGCACAATGTGTTAACCAGGATAAGAAAACGGACGTGACCAGCTTTTTCCGCTTTATCGCCAAACATACCGCCTACTTATACTTTCTGATCTATTGCAGCCTCTCCATCGCGATCATGCAGCTTGAGCGCAAGGAGACGCTCGACGCGATCCGTGAGCGGGGTCTGGCCATCAACGCCGCCGTGGCGGAACAGATGTCCGGACTCTGGAGTCTGTTCACGCTGAAGCAGAACAACGAACGGTTGTTCCTGCAAAATGCCCGCCTGATGTCAAAACTCCTGCAGCAGGAACTCGCCCTGCACGACATCGAAGACAGACAATCCCTTGTCGAGAACCGGCCTGATGAGATGAGCCGTTTCACCATCGCACGTGTTGTTGACCGACGGTTCAGCGCGACCGACAACATGCTGATTATCGACGTCGGGAAAAACAATGGAATCTCGAAAGAGCAGTCCGTCATGACACCCGACGGACTGGTCGGGCGAATAATTGAAGTCTCCGACAACTACGCGAAGGTGCTGCCGATCATCAACCGGAATTTAAAGGTCAGCGTAGTGACCGACAGCACCCGCACCAACGGCCTGCTTTCGTGGAGCAATGGCAACGAGCGCATTGCTCATATCGAACATGTACCCATCAGCGGAACACTGCTCGTAGGCGAAGGGGTAAGCACCTCCGATTACAGCACCTTCGCCTGCCGGGGCATTCCGGTCGGCACAATCGAACGAATCTCCAAGGACAAGCTGTTTTATAATGTGGATATCCGTCTGGGCGTCGACTTCTCTTCGCTAAACCAGGTGATGGTCTGCCCGGCAAAACCATCGCAAGAGAAGCTTGAACTGATGCAATCGCACGATAGTCCTGAAAAAGAGGAATGAGCATCACTCGCCGCCCCTCCATGCAAACGGTAACCAACAAGAACAAGCCAAATTGAAAAAGGTTTTTCTCTATACAGGCTTCATGCTCGTGCTGGCCTTCTTGCAGCATTTCCTCGTTTCAAAACTGGTGCTTTGGCATACCGCACCTGACCTGATACCGCTCTTTATTGCATTCATCTCTGTAACAATCGGGCAGCGAACCGGCCTCTCTTACGGGTTCGCTTCAGGCATAATCGTTGGTTTTCTATCGGGCCACATCGGCATAGAGGCGCTGATCGGCACCTTCGAGGGGTTCGTCACCGGCTTTTTTCATGTTCCCGAAGAGAGCCACGCGACCTCGACCAGAAAACGGCGGAAGTTTTACATGGCATCGACAACCGCTCTGGTCACAGGCTATGCGTTGCGGGCTTTCATGAGCGATCCGCTGTCGCTGCCGATCTACATCAGGCTACCGGAGTCGATCATTCTTGGCACCCTGATGAGCATGATTATTTGCGTGCTGGCCTACCATTTTGCGCTGAAGAAACTGCTCAGGGACTGAGATCATGGACAAGATTCAACGCGGGCTCAAGCTGACAACCATCCTCATCGTAGCGGTCTTTGTGTTCCTCTTTGGCCGCCTGGCCTGGCTCCAGATTGTCGAACACGATGCCATCGGTTCGAGATCGAGCAGCATCCGCCGGATTCGGGTGCAAGCGCCGCGCGGCCACTTTATCGACAGAAAAGGCGTCACGGTGCTTGAAAATCGTGCGCTCTACACGCTCAAAATCATCCCTTCGGAACTGCGGAAATCGACCATTCCCTATCTGGCATATCTGCTTGAAATGCCGGAAGAGGAGCTTCAGGAAAAAATCGACGAAGCCAGAGCCTACAGCCGTTTTGCCGCCTCAACGGTCTATCGCGACCTGAACGAGCTGGCTGTGGCGCGCATCAGCGAAAACCTCTGGCAACTGCCGGGGGTGATCATCGAAATCGAGGACAAAAGAAAATACAGCGACCAGTTCAGGGGAACCCACATGTTCGGCTACCTGCGAAATGTGAACCGCGCACAGCTCGACACGCTGGCTGAGAAGGGCTACACGCCGAACGATAAAATTGGATTTTCAGGTCTCGAAAGGATTTATGAAAATGATCTCAGGGGAGACAAAGGCGCCCGGTTCGAACTGGTCACCCCGCTCGGCATGCTGGTGGGAAACTATAACGACGGCAAGAACGACATTCAGCCGGTGAAGGGCAACGACCTCCATCTGACCATCGACGCCGGACTGCAGCAACTGGCCGAAAACCGCCTGAGAGATACCAACCACTCGGGAGCAGTCGTAGCGATCGATCCCGCTGACGGAGGCATTCTGGCCATGTGCAGCGAGCCGGACTTCGACCTCGACATCCTCAACGGCACCACGCGGCGCAAAGAGTGGGCTGACATCGTCCTGTCGCCAGACAAACCGCTGTTCAACCGGGCGATTCAGGCCGCCTACCCTCCCGGCTCAACCTATAAAATGGTGCTTGGTATCGCCGGGCTCGAAACGGGCATCATCAAACCGGACGACACGATTACCTGTAAAGGCACCTGGTCTTTCGGAAGGCGCGCCTTCCATTGCCACGGCAGCCATGCGCACGGCACGGTCAACCTCGAAAAAGCAATTGTCGAATCGTGCAATATCTATTTTTACAACATGATGCTCAAGGTTGGTCTCGACACCTGGAGCGAGTACGGGCGGATGTTCGGGTTTGGTGAGCGCGAAGGTATCGACCTGCCGGGAGAACGCCGTGGGCTGGTACCCTCGACAGCTTATTACAACAAGCGTTACGGCAAAAAACGCTGGACGAAAGGCTACCTGATCAGCCTCTCCATTGGTCAGGGCGAGCTTGGAGTCACCCCATTGCAACTCGCCAACTACGCGGCCACGCTCGGCAACGAAGGGCACTGGCACGAACCGCATCTGGTGAAAGGATACCGCGACACCCGCACGGGCATTTTCGTGCCGATCGATCACAAATCGAGAACCCTGCCGATCTCGAAAGAGACCTTCAGCATCATCAAGAAAGGCATGCAGGGGGTGGTGGAAAAGGATGAGGGTACCGGCAATCTGGCACGAGTGCCCGGCGTGACCGTGGCCGGCAAAACCGGCACCGCGCAGAACCCGCACGGCAAGGATCACGCCTGGTTCATCTGCTTTGCGCCGGTTGAAAATCCGAAAATCGCCATCGCGGTGCTGGTCGAAAACGCCGGTTACGGTGGCAGCATCTCCGCGCCAATCGCCCGCCAGATGATCGACTACTACATCAACGGCCCCAAAAAGCCGAAAGAAGAGGCGAGCAAGACAAAGGCGGACAACAACGATCATGCGGCCAGCGATTCGCTGAAAACCCGAAAGCCGGTCAAAGCCACAACCAACGCCCCGCATGACAGCACGGGCGTTGAAGGACAAACAGGATTGGGAGAGTGATGTTACTGAAAAGCGAACCATTGGCCATCGCGGCATTTCTG
>DRSQ01000252.1 GCA_011372505.1 Chlorobaculum parvum
ATTGTGCTCATCGGCGTGCCGCTCTCCACGCGCAAGAAGCGCAGCGGACTGGCGCTCGAAATGGCCGCCAGCCTGCTCATCGGCCTGTTCTACCTCGGAATGCTCAAAACCATCGGCAACCTCGGCTTCGACGGCCTGATCAACCCGGTGCTCGCTGCCTGGCTGCCCAATCTGCTCATTCTCTTGCCAGGCGTGCTCCTGTACCGCTCGGCCAACCACTGACGATATGCACCAACCCGTCATCGCCCTAATGACCGACTTTGGGCTCGAAGATGCCTTCGTCGGTGTCATGAAAGGGGTCATCGCCACCATCTGCCGCGACGCGAAAGTGATCGACCTCACGCACGCCATCAGCGCCCAGAACGTTAGGCAAGCGGCTTTCCACATCGACCGCTCGATCACCTACTTCCCCGAAGGCACGATCTTCGTCAGCGTCGTCGATCCCGATGTCGGCACCAACCGCCGAGCCATCGGCGTCCAACCCGGACCATACGCATTCATCGCCCCCGACAACGGCCTGCTGACTCCGGTTTTTGAGCACTGGCCGGACGCAAAATGCTACGAACTGACCAACCCGAACTACCAGCTAACGAACCCGAGCGCTACCTTCCACGGCCGAGACCTCTTCAGTTCAGCCGCCGCCCACCTCGCTGCTGGAGTGCCGCTGGACGCCTTCGGCCCAGCGATTGACATCGCAGACTGTACAAAGATCGAGCTCTGGCAAAACAAACCGCTCGATGATGGAAAAGGATGGACAGGAGAGATCATCGCCACCGACCACTTCGGCAACCTCATCACCTCTTTTGAAGCCTTGATGATTTCGGACGGCGGGAATTGGAAGGTCAAGGCTGGGAATTCTGAGCCGCTGCCAATCCTCCGAACCTACGGCGAAGTCGAGCAGGGCAAACCACTCGCCTACATCGGCAGCAGCGGAATGATCGAAATAGCCATCCGCAACGGCAATGCAAGCGCAGAGCTGGGAGTTGGAGAGGGCGATGCGGTGGAGCTATATAGGGGCGGGCTTCACGCCCGCCCTGAACGGTTGATCTGAACATTTTTTCGGGGATAGGCCCTTAAAAAATCATCCTACTCGACCCATATCTGCCCTATCAGACTTACACGATCTATTCTTCCCTTCCCCCCATAAAACACCAAAGCCGGCGAAACTACCACCGGCTTTGATGAATTTGTATACTCGCGCTGAATCTCAGCTTCCAATGTACTCCTTGAGCACCTCTTTGTAGGCGGACTGGCGAAGGCGGCGAATCGCTTTTTCCTTGATCTGGCGGACGCGCTCGCGGGTGAGTTTGAACTTTTCACCGATCTCTTCGAGGGTCAACGGGTTTTCCATGCCGATACCGAAGTAGGAGCGGATGACGTCGGCCTCTCTCGGGGCGAGCACGGAGAGCGAACGCTCGACTTCGAGGGTGAGCGAGTCGCGGGTGAGAGTGTGGTCGGGCATGTGGCCGTCATTCTGCAACACATCGAGCAGGCGGTTGTCGTCACCCTGCGCGAATGGAGCGTCGACCGAAACATGACGTCCGGCGATCTTGAGGGTATCGGCCACATCCTTCGAATTCATGTCGAGCAAGTTGGCAAGCTCCTTGGTGTTGGGGTCGCGTTCGTACTCCTGTTCAAGCTGGCTATAGGCCTTGCTGATCTTGTTCAGCGTGCCGACGCGGTTGAGCGGCAAACGCACGATCCTCGACTGCTCGGCAAGAGCCTGCAGGATCGACTGACGGATCCACCACACGGCGTAGGAAATGAACTTGAAACCGCGGGTTTCGTCGAACCGCTTGGCCGCTTTGATCAGGCCAAGGTTGCCCTCGTTGATAAGGTCGCCGAGTGTCAGGCCCTGATTCTGGTACTGTTTGGCCACCGATACGACAAATCTCAGGTTGCCTTTGATCAGCTTGTCGAGCGCTCGCTTGGCACGCTTGTACTCGACGGTATCAACCGGCATGTCGTAGCCTTCCTTGATGGCCATCGTAAGCTTCACCTCGTCTTCGGCCGTCAACAGATCGTACTTGCCGATCTCCTGGAGGTAACGGTCGAGGGAGAGGCTCTCCCTGTTGGTAATTTGTTTACTGATCTTCAATTGCCTCATGAAATAAGTTCCTCGTTCGAACTTCGCGACACTGTCAGGAAAACTAAACGTGATTACCTGCCAGTCGGATTACAGCCATCGACCGCAGCAGCGGTTTTCCGGACAAACGAGTTCAAACTTAGAATATCTGAAAAAAATCGGACTTTTCTGAATCCGGCCTGAAATAGCTTTGTGTCACTGACTCAGCACCTCAAGGTTCTCCTGAAGTTTCCGAACCAGCGTGCGCGACTCTTCAAGCTTTCCCCGCTCCTTTTGAACAACTTCCTGCGGAGCGTTGGAAACAAATTTTTCATTTGAAAGTTTTTTCTCCAACGATCCAATGTAGGCTGTCACCTTCGCGATCTCTTTCTGCAAGCGGGACTTTTCTTTATCGAACGATATTAACCCTTCCAACCGGATAAAAAGTTCATTGCTGTCTACCACCGACGCCGCAGAATGGGCCGGTCGTTTGACCGTTTCGCCAAGCTCCACCGCGCACTTCGTCAGGGCCGGAAAGATGGCACGGCTAGCTTCAAACGCCGCAAGCGCTCCAGGCGATGTGACTCGGACGACCGCCTGCGCGCGCAAGTCATGCGGCACATTGAAGGCCGAGCGGAGACTGCGGATTTCCGACACCATGTTGCGCACCAAATCGAACGCCACGGCATCTGCTGCCGTCCACGAAGCGTCGGCTTGCGGCATGGCTTCGGTGGCGATGGTCTGCTCGGTGCCGCGCGGTGCGATGGCGTGCCAGATTTCGTCGGTGATGAAGGGCATCACCGGATGCAGCGCCTTGAGCACGCCTTCCAGCACGGAAACCGCCAGGCAGACCGCATGGCCTCCACGCTCTTCAGAGGTTTCGCCCGCCAGTTCGCTCTTGAGCGCCTCGACGTACCAGTCGCAGTAGTCGCCCCAGAAGAACTCGTGCACGATCTTCACCATGTCGTTCACCTTGAAATTCGCCATTGCCTGGTGGTAGCGTTCGAGCATGGCGTTGTAGCGCGACATCAGCCAGAGTCCGGCGGTGGACATCAGCTCGCGGTCGGGTGTGAAGTTCGCGAATGCTTCGACGAACTCGTCGCTGGTGGCGAAAAGCTTTTCGCGCTGCATGAAGACGAAGCGCGAGGCGTTCCAGATTTTGGTAGCGAAGTTGCGCCCCAGCTCGCATTTCTCCTCGCCGAAGAGCACATCCTGACCAAGCGGCGCGATGTAAACGATCGTGAAGCGCAGGGCGTCGGTGCCGTAGGTGTCGATCACCTTGAGCGGGTCGGGCGAGTTGCCGAGCGACTTTGAGAGCTTGCGCCCCTTCATGTCGCGGATGATGCTGGTGAAATAGACGTCACGGAACGGCACGTCGCCTTTGAAATGCAGCCCGGCCATAATCATGCGGGCCACCCAGAAGAAGATGATGTCCGGGCCGGTCACCAGCGTGTCGGTCGGGTAGAAGGCGCGGAGGTCGTCGTTGTCGCTGTGCAGCCCCGTCCATCCGAGCGTGGTCAGCGGCCAGAGCCACGACGAGAACCAGGTATCGAGCACATCCTCCTCCTGCGAAAGCTTGTCGGTGCCTGCCAGGTGGCACGCCTCGTCGTAGGATGCGGCGACCCAGACGTTGCCCTTGTCGTCGTACCAGGCCGGAATACGGTGGCCCCACCAGAGCTGGCGCGAGATGCACCAGTCCTGAATGTTCTCCATCCAGTGGCGGTAGGTGTTGATCCAGTGCTCCGGATGGAAGCGGATTTCGCCGTCGTTGACCGCCTTGAGCGCCGGTTCGGCGAGCGGCTGCATTTTCACGAACCACTGCTCGGAGAGGTACGGCTCGACCACCACGTCGGCCCGCTCCGAGTAGCCCACGTTGTGCTCGTAGTCTTCGAGTTTGACCAGATGACCCAGCTCCTCCAGATCGGTGACGATCTTGTCGCGAGCGGCGAAGCGATCCATCCCCGCGTAACCGCACTCATCGGTCATGCGGGCATCCTTGCCGATCACCGAAAAGACCGGAAGGTTGTGGCGCCTGGCCACCTCATAGTCGTTCGGATCGTGCGCTGGCGTGATCTTTAGCGCGCCGGTACCAAACTCGATATCGACGTAGTCGTCGGCGATGATCGGCACGTGGCGTCCGGCAATCGGCACCACCACCAGCTCGCCGATGAGGTCGGCGTAGCGCTCGTCGTTCGGATTAACCGCGATGGCCACGTCGGCCAGAATCGTTTCGGGACGCACCGTGGCGATGGTGATCGAGCGCGTCGGGTCCTTGGCGAGCGGATAGCTCACATAAACCAGCTTGTCGCGCCGCGACTTCATGATGACCTCCTCGTCCGAAAGCGCCGTCTGCGACACCGGGCACCAGTTGATGATACGGCGGCCACGGTAGATCAGCCCCTCGCGGTAGAGCGCAACGAAAGTGTTGATGACCGCCTCGGAGGCACGCTCGTCCATCGTGAAGAGGTTGCGCCGCCAGTCGCACGAAATGCCGAGCTTGCGAAGCTGGCGAAGAATCAGGCCGCCGTACTCCTCGCGCCACTCCCACACCTTGTCGAGAAAATCGTGCCGCCCGAGGTCGTGGCGCGTGATGCCCTCCTTGCGCAGCTTCTTCTCCACCACGGTCTGCGTCGCGATGCCTGCGTGGTCGGTGCCGGGCAGCCACAGCGCCTCTTTGCCGCTCATGCGGGCGTGGCGGATGAAGATGTCCTGAAGCGTGTGGTTCAGCACGTGGCCCAGCGTCAGGCTGCCGGTCACGTTCGGCGGCGGCATCAGCACCGAGTAGGGCGTCGCGCCCTCCTGCACCCGCGAGTGTTCGGCGTGAAAAGTGCCAAGCGCCTCCCAGTGCGCACTTCGCCAGCGCTCTTCGACTTCGTGGTGGTTGTAGGTTTTCTCAAGATTCTGCGCGGAATGGTCACTCATTGGTCTGGTTCAAAGCAAGGTTGAAAATTACAGACACCCCCCTGTGAGGAGGCGTCTGAAAATCGTTATTTCCCGATCTGTCCGATCTGTCTGGCTGGTCTCACTCCTCGCTCTTCGGAGCCGGACGCTTCTCGAAAATCTGGTCGATCAGGCCGTACTCTTTCGCCTCGGTGGCGTTCATCCAGCGGTCGCGCTCGGAGTCCTCGCGGATGGTCTTCACATCCTGACCGGTGTGCTTGGCAAGCAGGTCTTCGAGCAGGTGACGGATCTTCTCGATCTCGCGGGCCTGAATAAGAATGTCGGTCTCCTGCCCCTGCGCGCCGCCCGAAGGCTGGTGGATCATGATGCGCGAGTGCGGCAGCGAAGCCCGCTTACCCTCAGTACCGCTGGCGAGCAGGAATGCACCCATGCTGGCCGCCATGCCGACGCACACCGTCGAGATGTCGGGGCGGATGTACTGCATCGTGTCGTAAATGCCGAGGCCCGCCGACACACTTCCGCCGGGCGAGTTGACATAGATGTAGATGTCGCGCTCCGGGTCTTCCGATTCGAGGAAAATGAGCTGCGCCATGATCAGCCCTGCGATGTGCTCGTCAATGGGAGAGCCGAGAAAGATAATACGCTCCCGCAGCAGGCGGGAAAAGATGTCGAACGCGCGCTCACCGCGACCTGAGGTCTCGATGACCATCGGCACGAGCTGATTGTTGATGCTGTTTTCGATTGCGCCGGAATAGAGCTTTTTGGCGTGGTGGTCGAATCCAAAATTGATATTGGCCATGTGCTTCAAACTTTTTGGCGAAAGCCGATGATAAGGCTCCCGTGTGTTACAGCTTCGCAGAAATCCTTGCCGAATCGCGACGAAGCCCTGCAAAAGATCACCTAAAATACAGAGACGAAACAAGAATTCCTGAAATCCGGTTCCGCTTTCCATAATTTATTCGCAAGCGCGCCCGCGGCCTCTCCGACTTTTGGTATATTTAAGGTTGATTCACGACAACCAGGACACATCACAAATCGCCAGTCATCATGCAGGTACGCCTCATCTCCGTCACCAATCCGCTCATCGAAATCGACAACCGCCAGCTCAGTCCGGAAGGACTCATGGCCTACTGCGCAAGGGTTTCAAGCCCGCATCAGGAGATGCCGGACTACGAAAAGCTGCTCGCCTACTGCATCAAGAAAAAGCACTGGAGCGTCTTCGAGATGGTGGACATGACGGTTGAAATCACCACATCGAGAGCCATCTCCCCGCAGATTCTGAGGCACCGCAGCTTCTGCTTCCAGGAGTTCAGCCAGCGCTACGCCAAGGCGCAAACCACCGAAAAGTACCAGCCCAGGCGACAGGACACGAAAAATCGCCAGAACTCGCTCGACGATCTTGATGAAGCGACCGTGACCTGGTTCGAACAGGCGCAGGAGAACATTGCAAAGCTCGCATTCGACAGCTACGAAGAGTCGCTGGAGAAGGGAATTGCCAAGGAGAGCGCAAGAGTGCTGCTGCCGCTCGGCACCCAGACCCGGCTCTACATGAAAGGCTCGGTCAGAAGCTGGATTCACTACCTGGAGGTAAGAACCGACCCCACCACCCAAAAAGAGCACCGCGACATAGCCGAAGCAGTGCAGAAGATTTTCACGGAGCAGTTCCCGGTAACAAGTGCTGCTTTGGGCTGGAAGTAAGAGTGGACTGAGTGGACTTGGTGGACAGCACGGACTGACAGGCCGAAAATTCTTCTCTTACATTCGTCCACCTCGTCCACTCAGTCCACCCAAAAAAGGGCGCACGCCATGCGCCCCTACTCCTCACCCCAGATGCTTCATCAGCTTGATGAGCTGCGTGCGCAAGTCCTTGCGGTGGACAATAGTGTCCACGAAGCCGTGCTCTTGCAGGAACTCGGCTCGCTGGAACCCTTCGGGGAGGTCGCGTTTGATGGTGTCGCGGATGACCCTCGGCCCGGCAAAGCCGATGAGCGCTTTCGGTTCGCTGATGTTCAGGTCGCCGAGCATGGCGAACGAGGCACTGATACCGCCCATCGTGGGGTCGGTCATGAGCGAGATGAACGGAATACCGCGCTCGCCCAGGCGGGTCAGGCGCGCCGAAGTCTTGGCCATCTGCATGAGGCTGAACGCACCCTCCATCATGCGTGCGCCTCCGGATTGCGAAATCACCACAAGCGGTGCGTTGAGTTCGACACTCTTGTCGGCAGCGCGCGAAATCTTTTCTCCCACGACCGAACCCATCGAGCCGCCGATGAAGCCGAAATCCATCGCCGAAATCACGGCGGCTGAGCCACCCATCGTACCGGTCGCGTTGCGGCACGCCTCGCTCTTACCGGACTTTTTCATGGTATCGCAAACCCGGTCGGGGTACTTTTTGGTATCGACAAACTCCAGCGGATCGGCAGCTCTGAGCTGGCCGTCGAATTCATCCCACGCCCCATCGTCGAACAGGAACGAGAAGTAGAGATCAGGACTGATTCGGAAGTGATGACCACACTCCGGGCAGGTGTAGAGGTGATCTTCGAGCTGTTTTTTGTGCAACGCAGCGCCGCATTCGTCGCATTTGGACCACAACCCTTCAGGGGTGTCGCGCTTGTCCGTTGTCTTGATGGAGGGTATCCCCCGTTTGAACCAGACCATTTTTATTATTACCACTAAAGAGTTTACTTTGGAATTCAAGATATAAACTCGCCACGACATCTCAAAAAAAGGCTGCTGCCAGAGTCTCCTGTGAACTGCAATCATCAACAGCACAAGCGCTTGAGCAGACGCCCGATTTTTCTTGGGCTGGCCCTGCTGCTGTCGATCGTGCTCGAGCTCATCCCGACCGGACGCGCCAGCGCCGAGCCTGTGATCGTCTGGCCCGACACGCTTGCCACGCCGTACCACCGCTACGAGCTTCTGCCCGCCATGCGCCCGAACCGCAAAACCGTCGGGCTGGCGCTCTCGGGCGGGGGAGCGAATGGCATCGCCCAGATCGGCGTCCTCAAGGCGCTGGAGGAGGAGCGAGTGCCGGTTGACGACATCGCCGGAACCAGCATAGGCGCGCTGGTCGGCGGACTGTACAGTTCGGGCTACTCCGCCGCGGAACTCGACTCGCTCGCCCGCGCCCTGCCTTGGGAAAAGCTCACGTCGATCAGCAACGAAACGCCCCGAACCAACAGCTATCTGGAGCAGAAGGCGATTCGTGACCGCGCCTCCATCGCCATTCGTTTTGAAAAGTTCAAGCTGGTCGTACCAAAATCGCTGAGCGCGGCCCAACCCCTCACCCGAACCATCGACCTGCTGGTGCTCAACGCCCCGTACCACACCGGCAGTTCATTCGCCGATCTGCCGGTTTCATTCAGGGCAGTGACCACCGACCTGCTCTCTGGCCGCCGGGTCACACTCACCTCCGGCCCTCTCTCTGAAGCAATGCGCGCAAGTAGTACGGTGCCGATTCTCAACCAGCCCATCGAGCGCGGCGGGCGGAAACTGGCCGATGGCGGACTGGTGGCCAACCTGCCGGTCGATGAGCTTGAAAAGGCCGGTGCGAGCTACAAGGTAGCGGTGGATACACACGGCAGGATGTACACCGAAAGCAGCGACATCGACGTGCCTTGGAAGGCCGCCGACCAGGCGATGACCATCCTGACCCAGGGGCAGTACCCCCAGCAGCTCGAACAGGCCGATCTGGTCGTCGCACCCGACCTCGAACACCACACGGCGACCGATTTCTCGGACATCCCGGAGTTGATTGCCGCCGGCTACGCCAAAGGCCGCCTGCTCGCTCCGGTCATCAAGCGCAGCATACAGATCGAACCAAAGCGCGACACCGACCTCACCGGCTACAGCAAAAGCATCGAAGGCATCCCGGCGGCGCGCGACTATCTCGAACAGGCCCGCACGGCGCGGGCGCTGGTGCGCAACGGCTCGCGCGTCAAACAAACGCTGCATGAACTGCTGGCCACCGACCTCTTCACACAAGCCTGCGCGAAGATCGACAAACAGGCAAAAACCGCCACCTTCGTACTCGAACCGCTCCCCCGGCTGGAGCGCGTCGAAGTCACCGGCGGCCCGGCGGACGCGATTCGCAAGCGCGAGATCACCGAAGCCTTCGCTCCCCTCCTCGGCAAGCTCTACACCAACGCCGCCGCAACCCGATCGCTCGAAAAGCTGATCGGCCTCTACCGCAAGCAAGGCTACAGCCTCGTTCAGATCGACCGGACAGCAATCGACGACACCACCCTCACGGTGCAGCTCACCTCCGGCGCGATCGAACAGGTGCAGGTCGAGCAGGACAAAAAGATCACCAAACCGCTCCCCATCCGGCGCGAAATCGCCATCGACACCGACAGAGCATTCCGGAAGAGCGATGCCGAAAAAACCATCGACAACCTCTATGGCATCGGCGTCTTCAACAGGGTCTCACTCGGCACCGAAACCCCGCAATCGCAGAGCTCACCTTTCAGCAACACCCTCATGGTGCGGCTGGATGAAAAACCGGCCAACGTTTTGCGTATCGGCGTGCGTTACAACGAAACCTCCAACGCGCAGCTCCTGCTCGATTTCAGGAATGAAAATGTGCACGGAACAGGCAACTCCCTCGGTGCCTGGACCAAAATCGGGCAGAAAAACAGCCACGTTAACCTCGAATACAACCAGCCCAGGATCGGGCATACGCCGCTGACCATGTTCACCAGGCTCTTTTTCGATCAGCGAGATATCGACACTCGCCAGCTTGCCTTTACCGAACAGCAGGGCTTGCAGGCGACCGGAGAGCCACGCCAGCTCGGCATCCAGCGCTATGGCCTGACGGCAGCCTTCGGTACCAGGCTCAGCAAAAACGGACGGCTCACCGCCGACGTCACGCTCCAGAATGCCCAGTCGTACCTCAGGGATGATCTTTCGCAGTCTTACGAGACCGGTAACTATAACCTGCTCTCGTTCGGCGGCCAGTTCACGTTCGACAATCGCGACAGCTCTTTTCTGCCTTCCGAGGGACGATATACCAACATCCGGTACTGCTCAACACCCGGCTATCTCAACAATCCCGAAGCGTTCTGGCAACTCGATGCACAGCATGAAGAGAACGTCTCGATCGGCTCGGCAACCACGCTCCAGCTCTCGGCCCTGGCCGGCATCAGCAGCAAAAGCATTCCGCTGACTGAAAAGTTTTTCCTTGGCGGAACCGGCAACGCATACAGCTACCGGTTCATCGGATTGAAGGACAGCGACCTGATCGGCGAAAACATCGCCGTTCTCAGCGCCATGCTACGCTACAAGTCGCCGGTACAGCTCATCTTCCCGACCTCGTTCATTCTGGCCTACAATATCGGCAATGTGTGGGAGCAGCGCGCCGACATATCGCTCGACGAACTGGTGCAGGGCGCAGGTGCGGGACTGGTGTGGGAGACGCCCCTCGGCCCGGCGCAGTTTACGGTAGCCAGGCCGTTCGCATTTGAAAACGATGAAATTAACGACTCGGCGCGCATCGACTTTTCAGAAACGCTGTTCTATTTCAGCTTGGGACATGACTTCTAACTTTAGCCACGACACCTTTTGACAGCCTCCACAAAATCGAAGAAACCGCACATTCTGGTCTGTAACGACGACAGCATCGAAGGGCCTGGGCTACACGCTCTTGTCGCCTCGATGAAAAAGCTCGGCAGCGTAACCGTGGTAGCTCCGTCCGATCCGCACAGCGGCATGAGCCACGCGATGACCCTCGGCGAACCGTTGCGCATCCGGGAGTACCGTAAAAGCAACCGTTTTTACGGTCACACGGTCTCGGGCACGCCGGTAGACTGCATCAAGGTGGCCCTGAGCCACATTCTCGACGCCAAGCCCGACCTGATCGTCTCAGGCATCAATTATGGCAGCAACACGGCCATGAACACCCTCTACTCCGGCACGATTGCCGCAGCGATCGAAGGGGTGATTCAGGGCGTGCCGTCACTCGCCTTTTCGCTCACCACCTACGAGAACGCCGACTTCATCTACGCCGCCAAATTTGCCCGGCAACTGGCCCGCGAAACGCTCAAGCGCGGCCTGCCGCCAGACACCATTCTGTCAGCCAACATTCCCAACGTCCCTGAAGAAGAGATCAAAGGCGTTCTCATCACCCGGCAGGGAAAATCGAGATGGGAAGAATCGGCCATCGAGCGGCACGACGTGTACGGCAACCCGTACTACTGGCTCGGCGGAACGCTGCTGCTGCACGACGACGATCTGTCGCAGGACGAATATGCGGTGCGCCACAACTATGTCGCCGTCACGCCACTGAACTGCGACTGGACCGATCATCGTTTCCGGAGCGAACTCGAAACCTGGGGACTTAAATAGAAAAAGACGTGAACACCTTCCTCATCGACTACCAGCGGATTCAGACGCCCAGAAAGGGGTTCTCCCGCCTGTTCTGCGATTACACCTCCGACACAGAAGCCCGGACGAAGCTCGTCTCAAACTGCTTTCATCTGGACTACCGCAAAGATGCGGACTACTACCGCCACCTCGGCCTTCTGGCTTCGCGCGACTTCAAACGGGAGTCGCTGGTCGAGCTGCTCCTGAAACAGAACAGCCGGTTGGGGGGATCGGAACTGCAGCGACAGGAGATCGAAAAGCTCCGCTCGCCGCGCTGCATGGCCGTCGTCACCGGCCAACAGACTGGCCTGTTCACCGGCCCGATGTACACGATTTACAAAGCGCTGAGCGCAGTAGTGATCGCCCGGAAGCAGAAGGAGTTATTCCCGGAGTACGATTTCGTACCGGTCTTCTGGATCGAGAGCGAAGACCACGATTTCGAGGAGGCCTCGGCCACCACACTCTTTGCGGGTGCAGGGCTGGAAACTGTGCAAGCCGAAGGTGGTAACCGCCAACCCGATCAGATGGCGGGCCCAACGCCACTCGGCTCCAGCATCACCGAAACAGTGCGGAAGTTCCTCGACTTTCTTCCCGACTCAGATTTCAAGCCGGAGGTCGCTGAACTGCTGCACTCCGCCTACGATCCGGAGAGCACCTTCGAAATCGCGTTCGCAACAACGATGAACAAGCTCTTCAGCAAGCAACCGCTGATTCTGCTTTCCACGCAGGACGGCGAGTTCAAAAAGCTGGCCGCGCCGGTACTCTGTAAGGAGGTCGAAAACGCTCCTGCCTCGTCGTACGACGTTGTGGCGCAAAGCTCGGCGCTCGAATCAATGGGCTATCCGGCGCAGACCAAACCGCGCGCGGTAAACCTCTTCTATCTCAACCAGCTCGGCCAGCGGCTCAAAATCGAGCAGCCCTCGCCGGACAACTTCATGATCCTGCCCGACCGCCAGCGCTACACGCGCCATCAACTGCTCGAACTCTGCCAGGATCACCCGGAGCGCTTCAGCCCAAACGTCATCCTGCGCCCGATCGTGCAGGACGCGGTGCTGCCCACCTTCGCCTACATCGGCGGCCCCGGCGAGGTGAGCTACCTCTCGCAGTTCCGCAAAGTGTACGAACGCTTCGGCCTGGTGATGCCCTTCGTGATGCCGCGCGGCAGTTTTACGCTGGTCGAGCCGAAAATCACCCGCACGATGGACAAGGTGCTCAAGGTGACCGGCAAACCGAGCTTTTCGCGACGACAGGTGTACGAAGCTGTGTTTCAGGACTTGCAGGAGCTGCGCAAATCGATGGTTTCAGGCGCGGAGAACCAGAATCTCAACGCTCTGTTCGAGCAGGTCGAGTCAGAGGTCACCCGGTCGCTCTCGATGCTTGAACCAGCGCTGATCAAGATGGATCCGACCTTGCAGCAGGCTTTGGCAGGCTCCTCGGGGCAGATCGCCAAGATCATCGGCAATATCCGGGAGAAAACCTACCGCGCAGGCCGCAGAAAGCACGACGAACTGTTGCAGCAGCTCGACAAGGCCGAGCTCAATCTTTTCCCCGAAGGCGTACCGCAGGAGCGGCTCGTCAACATCTTTTACTATCTGAACAAATACGGCCCATCACTCATCGACGACCTCGAACGGGTTTTGCAAGGCTACTCCACCGAAGCGCACTTAATCGTGGAGCTGTAAAAGCAAAATGGCCAAGGTGCCATCAACAGGTATCCTTGTCCATCCTTTTGTCCGCATCGTCCACTTGTTCCCTATTCCAGATCATTCACGTATCAATAAAATGCCGTTTCCTCGTCATTCCCGCGAAGGCGGGAATCCAGAATCTGGAATAAATACGTGGGTTCCCGCTTTCGCAGGAATGACGGACTGAAATACTTTCCACAGCTCTCACCCCGAATAGGTGTGCACGCTGTTCTGTGCTGAGGGGAGATAATTCACGCCAAACCAGCAAAACAGCAGCACGATGAAAGCCAAGCCAAGGTACCACTGGAGCTTCCGCGAATCGGTTTTCATGGAGACCAGGTGGAGGTAGCCCAGGTAGGCAAGCCATGAGATGAAGGCCCAGGTCTCTTTCGGGTCCCACGTCCAGTAGTGACCCCACGCCTCCTTGGCCCAGAGCGCGCCGAAAATCAACCCGAAGGTCAGCAGCACGAATCCCAGCAACGCGAGGTAGTGCGACATCGACTCCCCCTTCTCCGAACGCTTGTGCCGCAGGTTCTGGATCACATTGTGCCAGCCGGAGGCCGCCGAAGCTGCGAGCAGCGCGTAGGCGACCAGATAGACCACCACATGCGGCACGAACCAGACGCTCTGCAGGGCGGGCATGAGCGCCTTCTGGAACACGTCGGGGTGCATATAGTTAATGCCGAGAAAGAGCGCCGCAAGCCCCATGCAGTAGTACTTGAGCCAGCGAATCTTGTAACGATACTCCACCAGAAATCCAATCACCGGAATGAAGGTGGCATACCAGAGCCGCGTCTCGCCGAGCGTGCGCAGCGGCGGGCGTTCGAGGGCAATCCAGTAAGAGGCGAGAAACCAGGTCAGCACAGCCGTCCCGGAGATCATCAGCAGCCACGAGGCAATAGCGAACGCTCTGGAACGCCGCGCCGGAATCTGAAGCGCTGACCCTGCCGACCAGCAGGCAACTGTGGCAATAGCCATCGACGGAAAATCGACCAGAGTCATGCCTCCTCCATTTTTTTAAGTCCTTTCCAGAAGAAGAGCACGTTGCCAGCCATGATCATGAAAAAACCGACATAGACCGCCGGAAGCCACGGGTCACGAATCGCCTCGAGCAGGCTCAGGGTTGACCAGCGACCGGCCTTTTCGTCGTAGCTCGCCTGATAAAGCTTCCACCCCTTGAAATCCACCGGCTTGTTCACTTCGAGCGTAGCTGACTTGCTCTCACCTTTATCAGCGCTCAGCTTGACGATCGACCTGAACGCCTTGGGTTGGCCTTCGAACATCACGACAAAGTACTCGCCCATCGACACGAATTGCGGCCTGACGTTCGGCCCACCGGAACTGATCCAGCTTTCCGCAACCTTGTTGCCGGACTCGATGCGCACTTTGGCAAACGGCACGCCCATTTCGCTCTTGACCGCCACCGGCGCCCCATCCGGACGGGGCAACGCGTGAGACAGATAGTCAAGCACGGTCACCGAACCAATACCCGGCCACTCGGCTTTCACCCCTTTGCGGATTTCCGGCAGCAGCTTCGAGCTGGTTTCAACAAGCCGATCCTGCTTCGGATCGTACATCGCAAACTGGTGAACGTACTGGTCTATCTGAAAATCCTTCAAATAGATCGAAAACGGAAGCTCGATCATCCGGTCATGCTTGCGGTCGTAAGCCTTGTTGCTGAAGCGACCTTCGTAGATCGGCACCACCAGCCGCTGAAGCTGCGTAGCGCCCGCCAGACCGCAGGCAAGCGCCAGCCAGAAGCCGCCGTGGAACAGGATGAACTGAAGGTTCGCCGGTTTAAACGGTACAATTTTCCAGATGAGGGAAAGCCCGAGATTGAACAGGAACAGCAGGGTCACCAGCGCAAAAGGCCAGCTCGAAAAGATGCCGTTCAGCCGCAACGAAGCCGCAAACGAATCGGGAGGCATCGCGTCCTGCGGCACCACGCCGCCGACGAGAGACAGGAGGCCGAGACCGACAATCAGGCTCAGCCCCATGGGAATGCCACCGAGCCAGGCCATCAGCGGACGGCTCCTGAACAGCAGCCCGACGGCGGCAATCAGCACGCCGAAAAGGAGCAGGAAGATGAGGTTGAACGGCCAGCCGGGAAAGTCGATGCCTCTGCCCGAAGTAAACAACTCGATAACAAATCCCGCAAGAATGGCCGTGAGGGTAAAAACAGCCGACTCCTTGAAACCGGCCGCTGGTTCAGAACCGGCAGAGCCGGTTATCTCTTTTTCCATCATACACTTAAAGCACTATATCGCCACAATTCGTACCAATTTCTGTATCATCTTTCTTCAGAATCTGACAGCACCGGCACACGATGCCGTACAGATCGGTCCCGGACGCGCCTTCACGAATCCTGTCCACAGCTTTCTTGATTTCCTGCTTGTAATCGCGTGACTTGACGGTCTGCCCGCCGCGCTTTTTATGCAGATACTGGGAAACTGCCGCCGGCGTCACTCCGAGCACTTTTGCCGCGCTTGACTGGGTCATACCGGTTTTAACCAGCTCTTTGGCCAGATCCGCCCTGATCTGCGGCAGATAATACCAAACAGCTTTTTCACAAGGAAAAATCATCGATCATGCATTCCGTTGAACAAGGTCGCTCTTCGCTTCAGGCAGGAACTCCACTTGGCATGCGCCTCGAATTAAAGGGCTCTTTTGCATTAAATTATGATAAATTTATTAACAAAGTTAACATTTCTGCATTCATATGCCGATGAAACACCCGAAAACACGCCTCAGAAACGGTGCCGCATGGGTTGTTCTTGCCCTCATCCTTTGCCAGTTCGTGCCACTTGACCGCTTCAATCAACAGCCTGCGCTGGGCACTGCTATCCCGGACAATGTGCGCGGCGTGCTTGAAGCCCAGTGCTTTCAGTGCCACTCAGGACAGACCAACTGGCCCAAAACCGCATACTTCGCCCCACTCTCCTGGTATGTCACCGGCAAAGTCAAAGAGGCCCGCAAGGCGCTGAACTTCTCAGGCTACGACGCACTGTCTGACACCGCACGCCAGCAGCTCCGCAATGAGGTTGCCGGATTCATCAAATCAACCGACCTGGCCCATCATGGCTGTATTCCAGGGTTTCCAAAAATCGAGATGACCTCACCTGAACAGCAGAAGCTGATCGACTGGAGTGCCAATAACAATCGTTAACGAGGCAAAACGATAAACAATTCACCGCACAGTTAAAAGCGCGAAGGAAGAAAAATGGACAACCGCAAGAAATTGCCCGAAATGATCATGAAGATCAAACCATCCTTGTAGAGGCAGCCCTTGCGGCTGCCCTTCCCCCGTCTCAACACCAAACATTTGTAAACAGGCAACCGCAAGGGTTGCCCCTACAGCAATGGAAATGCTGCCTGATGCGATATTTCGGAAATGCTGAACTCAGAAATTGACCGAGTACCCTTCGGGATAGAAGCCCTGAATGATGTCGATCACCTTGTCGGGATCGTCTTCGAGGAAAATGAAATCGAGGTCTTTTTCGCTGATGAACCCTTTCTCCTTGAGCATACGCGTTTTGAACCAGCGGTACAGGTCGCCCCAATAGTCGCTGCCCATCATAATCACCGGAAACTTCTGGCTCTTGCCGGTCTGGATGAGCGTGATCGCTTCGGAAAATTCGTCGAGCGTGCCGAAGCCGCCGGGCAGCACGATGAAGGCCTGGGAGTATTTGAGGAACATGACCTTGCGCACAAAGAAGTACTCGAAGGTCACCAGCTTGTCGTAATCGACGTAGGGATTGGGGTGCTGCTGGTTCGGCAGTTTGATGTTGAAACCAATCGATGCCCCACCATGCTGCTGCGCCCCTTTGTTGGCCGCCTCCATCGCGCCCGGCCCGCCGCCGGTGATGATGCCAAAACCCGCCTCGGCAAGCAGACGGCCCATCGTTTCACCAAGCCGGTACTCGGCGTCGCCCTCTTTGACCCTCGTCGAGCCGAACACCGTGACGGCAGGCCCCGCATTCGACATCATTTCAAAGCCGTTGACGAATTCGGCCATGATCTTGAAAACCCGCCACCCATCGGCCATGAACTCGCTTCCGGCGACCTGTGAAGCCTCGGAAACTGGTGGTTTAGCAGGCTTTTCGGCCCATTCAGGCCTGCACTTCTTCGGGTCTTTCATAGCGCTCAGAGTTCCAGAAAATTTCTGATGAGATCGTGGCCAACGGAGGTCATGATCGATTCGGGATGGAACTGCACGCCATGCAACCCGAGTTCGCTGGATTGGAGGCCCATGATGACCTCGTCTTCCGTCCAGGCGGTGATTTCAAGCTCGGCAGGCAGGCTTTCTCGCTCCACGACGAGCGAGTGGTAGCGGGTGGCGGTGAAGGGATTGGGAAGACCGCGAAACACGCCTTTGTTGTTGTGATACACCTCCGAGGTCTTGCCGTGCATGATCTGTCCGGCGCGAACGACCTTGCCGCCAAGCGCTTCGCCGATGGCCTGATGGCCGAGGCAGACGCCGAACAGCGGAATCTTGCCTTTGACGGCGTTGATGAGCGGAATGGAAATGCCCGCATCGGCAGGCATGCCGGGGCCGGGCGAAATAACGATCTTCTCCGGCTTGAGCGCCAGCGCCTGTTCGACGGTCAGTTCGTCGTTCCGGTAGACCACCACCTCAGCGCCAAGTTCGCCGATGTACTGAACGAGGTTGTACGTAAACGAGTCGTAATTATCTATAACAAGAATCATGAGAGCACGTAAAACACTATTGAATAAAGACTTAAAAAACTTTCCCGCATGATATCCGCCTCAGTAGCCCATCGGCTCGTTGGCGGACTTCAAGGCGCAATATAGTTCCGTTTGGACTCGAAACTCAAATGTTTTGTTGAGCTGGGGTTAGGGCGCTTCTGTGGATGGAGGGCAAAAAAAATGGAGATTGTGCGAGCGATGGGCGTAAGCAAACTGACGTTTAGACGATGGCAAAGCCGCAGCTCAAAAAAATTTGAGATGCGGCTTTGTTGTCAAGTTATTTTCTAACTGTCAGGTCCCGCGAGATTGTAGATGTTTTTGACAAACAAATCCGGACACTCTTTACGCCATGCTCGCAAGGTATCCAGAGGTGTACGATGGCCTAACATTTTCTGCGGAATCCGGGCGTTATAGAGCTTTGCATAGTGCTCGATGGTTGTGGCAAGCTCTTTGGAGTGAGCAAATTTGGTCTGCTTGAGTATTTCCTCTATCCGACCGTTAAAGCGCTCGACCATGCCGTTAGTCTGCGGATGGCGAGGCTTGATGAGCCGATGTTCAATCTGGTGCGTCTGGCAGGCAACATCAAACGTATGGGTTCCCGTCGGCTTACGTTCACCGTTGACATCGAACCTG